>RDYC01000385.1 GCA_004293295.1 Bacteroidota bacterium | reverse complement strand
ATTGCTACTGCATCTGTAGTTTTATTCGGCCAAAATCCTTTTAAGGAGTTAAGGTGGTTGAAGCAAACGCCAGATGCGGTAGTTAAAAACTACACCATTGATACATCAGGAATTCCTTTTGATACCATTTCCATAACTGACAGTAGCCTCAAAATATTGAATGGGATTTTTTTATTCAATAATAAAAGATACTCCGGTATTATAAAAGAATATTACCCGAATGGTCTGGTTAAAAACTTGCGTGCTATTTTCCATGGAGAATTGCATGGAACTTTTAAGAGTTTTTATGAGAATGGCGCCAAGCATGAAGTTAGAAGTTATAAAAACAACTTAGCAACCGGAAGGCATCGTGGATACTGGCCGGATGGAAAAACCCTTCAGTTTGATTATAATTATTATGAGGAAAAAAGAGAAGGGCAACAAAGGAAATGGTACAAAAGCGGTAAACCTTACATTTTTTCAAATTATACTAACGACCATGAAGATGGCTTACAAAGAGCATGGCGCGAAAATGGTAAGCTCTATATTAACTATGTTGCTAAGGATTGGCACACCTATGGCTTGCAACAAACCGCACTTTGCTACACACTTCTTGATGAAAAAATAAAGACTGCCAGTAAATAACCCATTACGCTACAATAATTAAATACAGGTTATGGATAAAGTAATATTGATGGTGTGTTGTGTGATACTGCACGCTTGCCAACACAAACAAGAAAGAACATTGCCGTATTATAATACTGCCGATTTCACGCCCCACTTTGAAAAAGAAGTGGCGACAGATTTTCATCGCATTCGTCCATTTAAACTTATTGCGCATACCAATACGCCTTTTACAGAAAAACAAATGGATGGAAAAATTTGTGTGGCTGATTTTTTCTTTACGACTTGCCCGGGTATCTGCCCACGTATGACCACCAATATGAAAATGCTTCAGGATACTTTTTTAAACAATGACAATATTTTATTGCTATCACACTCGGTTACCCCGGTTGAAGACGATGTAAACACCTTGAGAAAATTTGCCAAATACAAAAAAGTAAACCCTAACAAATGGTTGTTATTAACAGGTGACAAAGAAGAAATTTATAACCTTGGGCGCAAGTTTTATTTTGTGGAGGAAGACCAAGGGATTGATAGGGATACCTCTGCTTTTTTACATACGGAAAACTTTGTGTTGATTGATAAGAACAGACATATTCGTGGAATTTATAATGGCATTAGCTTGGCTTCGATACAACATTTAATTGAAGACATCAGGACATTGGAAAAAGAGGAATAATCCTAACCACTCCATTTATACATCATACTTGCCTGTATAATACATGGCTTTAACTTGGATTAATTATAAATAATTAATTAAGAAAAAATTTAGTTGGCGTTATCCATTCTTCTTCATTTAATTTGCACCAGAAAAAAACAACAATTATGAAAAGCACAATATTCAGCAACACTTTTACGGCATCATTTGATGAGCGCAGGCTGCGGGGTTTGTGCAATATTTAAAGTATAAAACAATTATAAAAAGACCCCGCCTAAAGCGGGGTTTTTTATTGCATCAAATTATGGCAAACAAAAAATTTAATAACGGTATCGGTATTTTTTTTACCAAACTATTATGCAAAGCATGGTATAAAGTGGAATAAGCAATTTGGCTATTCACACCAATAACCCGGCTTTGTAAAGTCGGGTTTTTTTATGCCCAAAAAGGATGAATAGCTCAGTTGGTAGAGCATCACGTTGAAGCCGTGACAGCACAGGTTCGAATCCTGTTTCATCCGCAAACTTATAAACAACATAACGATGAAAGCACAACTAAATCGGTTGGTAACAAACAGGATGTTTGATACTAACACTTAAACAAAGGCAATTAGAAATTGCCAGTAAATGAATTTAAAAAAAATACAAATGGCAAAATTATCATTAAAAGGCAAAGACCTTAGAAAGATTGGATATAAAGACGATAAAATAATAAGCAGGGCAATTCAAGTGATGCACGGTTATTATAAACACAGCAGTATGGAAGAAGCATTATTGGTATTAAAAAAAGTGCTCCACCAACCTGATGACTATGCCACCGATGCAGTGCTTGGGCGATTTGCGGCTGAGATGGTAGTGCATAAACAACCAGAGATTATACCTCAACTACTCAATACCAAACGTATTCCGTATACCACTTTTGGAGAAGAGTATATTGAACAGGAAGCGATGCACCAGATGAGTGTGGCCATGAAACTGCCGGTAAGTGTTGCAGGAGCATTGATGCCTGATGCACATCATGGTTATGGTTTACCTATTGGTGGCGTATTGGCTACGAATGAGGCTGTGATACCATATGCAGTGGGAGTAGACATTGGTTGTAGGATGTGCTTAACCATTTTTAAAGAAGATGGAAGTTCAACCATTAAAAGACAGCACAAACACTTAACAAACGCTTTAAAAAACAATACGTTGTTTGGATCAGGGAGTGTGTTTGTTAAGCCCACAGATCATGAGGTGTTGCATAGAAAAGAGTTTGGAGAACTAGACATTTTGCGTGGCTTGCAAAAAAAAGCAGCGCAACAAATCGGGTCATCAGGCTCAGGTAACCATTTCGTAGAATTTGGTGTGGTAACTATAAGTGAACCAAATGAAAGTTTAGGATTGGTTCCCGGTGATTATCTTGGTTTACTCTCTCATTCGGGTTCAAGAGGTTTAGGCGCTGGCATAGCAAATTATTATACACGGTTAGCGATGAACTTATGCAGACTACCCGGAGAGGCCAAGAACTTGGCATGGTTGGATATGAATAAACAAGAAGGTATAGAATACTGGTTAGCCATGTCGTTAGCCGGAGATTATGCTGCGGCTTGTCACCATATTATTCATAAAAAATTAACCAAGGAATTAGGGCTCACTCCTCAAACACGTATTGAAAACCACCACAACTTTGCGTGGAAAGAACTATGGGAAGGACGTGAAGTAATTGTTCACCGCAAAGGAGCAACACCAGCTGCAAAAGGCATTGCCGGCATTATCCCGGGCTCAATGACCGACCCTGGATTTATTGTAACCGGAAAAGGCGAACCATCGGCTCTTTATTCTGCTTCACATGGAGCGGGAAGAAGATTCTCGCGTGCAAAAGCCAAAGCCTCTATTAGTCATAAAGCGATGAAGGATTTGCTTGACAAAAATGGAGTAACCTTGTTAGGCGGTGGACTGGATGAAGCTCCGCTTGCTTACAAAAACATTCATGAGGTAATGAAACAACAACGACAACTGATTGATGTGGCCGGAATGTTTCAACCTCGCATAGTTATCATGGATTAAAAAAGAACATCATGGAAGAATTATTTTACAGCATAGACGAAAAATATCTTTGTGCCGCAGACGAAATAAGTTGTACCAATTTTGCAAAAGCTAAAATTCTGTTGGAACAAATATTGGACGAAGAGCCATCGTATGCTAAAGCACATTACCAATTGGCACGTATTTATTATCATGAGTTGGGTGAGTACAAAAAAGCCCTTGCTCATTTTGAAATGGCTATTGGGTTTGACCCTAATTTATCATGGACTTACCATTCGTATTTGGAGTTTTTGATTGCTGTTGGTAAAAAAGAACAAGCGTTGCTACTTGCTGAAAAAGCACTAAAAATTGAAGGTACTTGTAGTGCCTGCATCAATAATAACCTTGGCTTGCTGCATGAAAAATCAGCCGCATTCAAAGAAGCTATTCAATGCTACAAACGAGCACTATATCAAGCAACAAATAATTGTTGTGAAGATGAATTTACCAGTAACTTACTACGTGTTGAACGCAAATTAAAAAGCAGTAAAAACTACTTGTACGTGTAACAAACCATAAAAAAGCAACACCTGCACAGCAATAAAGTCTGGAGGTGTTGCTTTCCCTTTGTAATCCTGATAAAAAAATGAGCAACTTCAGTGTGTTGCTTATTAACCTGACTATTGCTAAATTGTTGCTATTAATTTTAGTATCGTATCAATGACAAATATCGGTTTGATTAGCCTTCTAATAATTATTGCGAACATTGCGTTCCGTTTTGTCAGCAGTAATCACCTTGATTGCATCAATTTATTTATTGAGCGTTACTTATCTTTATTTATATTGCTTAACGTATGAGATATTTACTCTTTTTAATCACATTAAGCATCGGTTACTTAACCCATGCGCAGTCAACCAAGAAACTGGCAAAAGACACGCTAATTTGGCGTGCAGACTCTTTACTAACTGTTGAGCATTTTCAAGCAAAACGCAATAACGTAAAAGGAGCCTTTGCTTATACCACAACAACCATATGGTTATACCAGCGAGAAGTGGGCGGTGAATTGTTATTTTTTGTAGATGCGATTATGCTCAAATCAAAATCGTTTTTGCCAAAAGATGTTCCTTATACACTTAACCATGAACAAAAACACTTCGACTTATGCGAGGTGTATGCCAGAAAAATACGGCAAAAGATTGCTGAAAAAGACTTTACCAAAGTAAAAGATACGCCAGCAGAAATTAATAAAATCTACAACAAACTCATTGCAGAGTATTTTAAAGAGCAAGAAAAGTTTGATAAAGAAACAGAACATGGAATAAATGCTGCCAAACAACAAATATGGAATGAAAAAATTGCTGGAATGCTTGCTGATTTGGAAGCTTACAGCAGCAATAGTGTGAGCATTACTAAATAAAGGCCAACCGCTTTAAAATCGGCTATTCACCATAATACTCTACAAATTGTCTTTCTGTTTCGTACAATTTAATGCAGTGCAGTTTACCATCAGTAATATGGGGTTCTAATTGATCCCATATTTCAACCACCAAATTTTCAATAGAAGCAATTTTGCCTTCCATAAAATCCACATCATGGTTGATATTGCT
>RDYC01000384.1 GCA_004293295.1 Bacteroidota bacterium | reverse complement strand
AAGCAACCATTGAAGGTGGCTTGGGTTTTGATGATGCCAACGCAGGTTTGTTGTATGGAATATATACAGGATTGGTTTACCTTACACCCATTTTTGGGGGCTGGTTAGCTGATAATTATATTGGCCAAAGAAAATCTATTACCATAGGTGGTATTATGATGGCACTAGGCCAATTCTGCTTATTCTTTTCTTCGGCATCAGCATTGGTGCCATTTTATTTGGGTTTAATTCTACTTATTATAGGAAACGGTTTTTTCAAACCCAACATTTCAACAATTGTAGGACAATTGTACCCGGCAGGTGATAATCGCAAAGATGCGGCATTCACCATTTTTTATATGGGTATCAATTTGGGCGCGTTTCTTGCTCCTTTGGTGTGTGGCTTTTTAGCAGAAGACTTTTTTGCAGTAAAAGATGCTGCAGGAACCGTTACTACTTATGGCTTTAACTATGGTTTTTTAGCAGCCGGTATCGGCATGGTACTTGGTCAACTGATGTTTAATATGCTCGGCCAAAGCTACCTTGGTGACTTAGGTAAAGAACCTGGTGCTAAAGTGCAGAAAGCCAAAGCAGCCGCTGAAGGAACAGTTGATCCTCCTCTAACTAAAGAAGAAAAAGATAGACTTCAGGTTATTATTATTATGATGTTGTTTAACATCTTTTTCTGGGCTGGTTTTGAGCAAGCAGGAAGTTCCATTTCCTTATATACTGATCGTTTTATAGACCGTGGAATTGGCGATTGGACGGTTCCAACGTCATGGTTTCAATCTGTAAATCCTTTGTTTATCGTATTGCTCGGGCCAGTATTTACCATCCTTTGGACATGGCTTGGTAAAAAAGGTAAGGAGCCTAATACCATTATAAAAATGGCTTTGGGGATGATTTTGTTAGGAATTGGCTTCTTTTTAATGATAGGTGCCGCTTTGGAACGTGGTGGAGATTCGGCCGATACCGCTGTAAAAGCGAACCTTATGTGGCTTGTGGGTACTTATCTTATTCATACCATGGGTGAACTCTGCTTATCTCCTGTTGGGTTATCAATGGTAACTAAACTTGCGCCAATTAGACTTGGCTCTTTAATGATGGGAGTTTGGTTTCTCAGCAGTTTTATTGCAAACTTCTTATCCGGATACTTGGTTCAGTTTTTTGCCACTATGGGTGCATTAACCATATTTGCCATCATTTCTGCAGTAGTAATCGGGTTGGGTTTAGTGGTGCTTATCATATCGAACCAACTAAAGAAAATGATGCACGGAATTTCGTAATAACAAAAACATCACATTTTTACAGAACCCTGCATTTGCAGGGTTTCTTTTTTTAATGCATATTCGAATTTTATGACAAACACTGTTAGCAAGCATCCCAAGGGGTTGCCTTATTTGTTTTTTACCGAAATGTGGGAACGTTTTGGTTACTACCTGATGTTGGGAATCTTTTTCCTATACATGACTGATATAGACAAAGGAGGACTGGCATTAGAGAAAAAAGAGGCTTCTGATATTTTTGGCACCTACATCGCATTGGTGTTTATTACCCCTTTTATTGGTGGCTTGTTGGCTGACAGGGTTCTGGGGTATCGCTTATCCATTTCGATAGGTGGCATTTTAATGGGCCTGGGGTACATGTGTTTGGCCATTCCGGGCGAAACCACCTTTTATATTGCTTTGGCATTGATGATTATAGGCAATGGTTTTTTTAAACCCAACATTTCGACCCTGCTTGGAAATTTATACAACGAAGACCCTTACAAAGCCAACAAAGATGCCGGATACAATATTTTTTATATGGGCATTAATATTGGTGCTTTTATCTGCAATTTTTTTGCTGCCTACCTGCGCAATAATTTTGGCTGGGGTTATGCTTTTTTTGCTGCGGGCATAGGCATGTTTATAGGTATTGCCATATTTTGGGCCGGAAGCAAACACTACAAGCAGGTTGATGTGATTAAACCAACCAAGCCGGAAGACATGGGCGTTGGCAAAATATTGGGGATAGTACTGCTTCCTGCTGTTATTGCAGGTGTGTTGGGCTGGTTTATTCCGGGCAATATTTTTGGCAGCGATAGCACAGATGCCTTTATTTTTGGCGCAATTCCTATTGTATTGTTTTACATTTCGCTTTATGTGCGTTCTAATGAAGAAGATAAAAAGCCCATTGCTGCATTACTCGCTATTATGGGCGTGGTGGTGATATTTTGGGCAATTTTTAAACAAAATGGAACAGCCTTAACCACTTGGGCCGAAAGTTACACAAACCGCGAGTTGCCGGCTGCGGTGGTTGCCCCTGCCAAGGCCTTGGGTATGATCCAAGAAATTCCTTATAAAAAGGATTCAGTGGTTCTAGTTGATAACCAGTTTAGGCCGATTAAGGATAGCCAAGGAAAGGCCGTAAAGGTAATTGACTACCCACATTATTATAAAAACTTGGCCAAAGAAGATTTTCCGGCCGAAGGCGAAAGTGCCCAACTCATTTCAACCGAGTTGTTTCAATCTATCAACCCATTTTTTGTGGTGCTGTTAACCCCATTGGTGGTAGGCTTTTTTGCTTGGAGCAGGCGAAAAGGGATTGAGCCAAGCACACCCGGCAAGATTTTTTGGGGATTAATTATCACTGCATTATCTACCACGGTAATGATAGCTGCTGTTTCTGTAGGCATGAATGGTACTGAAAAGGTTTCGGCATGGTGGCTAATAGGCACATACGGAGTAATAACAGTTGGTGAGTTGTGTTTAAGCCCAATGGGGTTGTCGTTGGTTTCAAAACTTGCGCCACCTCGTTTAACTGCGCTAATGATGGGCGGATGGATGCTGAGCACATCCATAGGTAATAAACTGAGCGGTGTATTGGCCTCTTTATGGGACACTTATGAAAACAAACAGTACTTTTTTGTGGTGAACTGTGTGATTGTATTGGTTGCAGCAGTTGGCATTTTTCTGATGTTGAAATGGCTGAGTAAGATCATCAACCACCATGCTAAAACACCTAACCATGAGGCAAAAAGCACCCAAACCCAAGCACCACAAAAGCAAACTTCAAATTGATTTACAATAATTTAACTTTGCATTCCAAGTGCATTTAATTGGTATTAAAACAGGATAACAATAAGGCGATTTAACCTTAAAACTATTATTATTTCACAATTACCCTTATACTTGCAGCATTATTTATGGCATTGATACTACCTAAACGGCTTCTTTTTTCAACTGTTTGTTTGTTGCTCATTTTAAACATTTTAAGCAGTTGTTCTTATAAAAGGAAAAACATCTTATTTAAAACTCCAAAAAAAATAAAAACACAGGAAGCAGTTGTTGTTTATGACCAAAAAGGAGAACTTAAAACGGCTAACTATAGCGATTATAAACACCGTATTAAAGTTGGAGATAGGATACTCATTAGTTTTTTAAACAATTACGATATTGGAAAGGATGCAGAACAAAGTGCTACCTCAACTGCAAATATTGGCAACAGTAAGGATGATGGTTATTTGGTAAATTACGACAGCACTATTACGCTGCCGTTAATTGGCAGAATCAATATTGTGGGCTTAACACGGTTAGAAGCTGCCAAAAAACTGGAAGGCGAATATGGCGGACGTTTTGTAATCAACCCTATTATTGAAGTAAACATTGCCAGTTTATCAGTTACCATTCTCGGGGAAATTACTTCTCCGGGTAAAATTTTGCTCGATAAGGAAAACACTTCCCTGGTTGATGTGATAGCCCTTTCAGGCGGACTTAGAGATACCGGCAAAAAAAACAGGATTCGTATCATGCGCAATGATGAAATCATTTTGGTTGATTTACGCAAAATCGAGTCGCTAAACAGCAAATCCATTATTATACAGGATGGTGATATTATTTATGTAGAGCCGTATGGAATTAAATCACAAACAGAAGCTGTAACCACCCTACAAGGATTAACTTTCATTGTATTAAGCATAAGTCAGCTAACTATTTTATCTCTACAAATCATCAATATTCTTAATTAAATGAATAATCCGGAAGAAATCAAACCAATTAGCATTCAGGCCGAGAAAACAATTGATTTAAATAGGGTACTACAAATCCTTATCAGGAGATGGTATATTATTGCAGCATTTATTGTAGGTTCACTCATCATATCATACGTACAACTACGTTACACCAAATCATTATACACGGCTTCGGTGCTGATTAAATTTGATGATGACAAAGGCGGACAAGTAAGTGATTTATTTAGATACGGCAGGCTTAGCGGGCGTATTGAGAACCAATTAAAAACTGAGGCTGAAATTTTCAAATCGAGAACATTGGCAATTGCCACACTTAACTACCTCAACCACAAAATTTCATATTTCCAAAAAGGACAGATTGTTACATCAGAGTTGTATCCATTTAATTACTTCACCGTTGTACCGCTATACTTAGACTCTTCTGACATTGGCCGATCTTATATTGTTACCTTTTTAAATGATACCAAATTCACCCTAAAACAATCCGAAAAAGCTCCTGAAAAAGTTTATGAGGTGAATGATAGTATTATGTTGGGCTCAAGCATCATTCAGGTTCAAACAAAAGGGGGGCGACATTTATCGCCTGTAATGGGCAAAGAAATTACCTTCCAATTTAATGATATTTTTAGCTATGCCGGGGTGCTGGCCTCAGCAATGAACGTTGATTTAGAGAAGGGTACCAGTATTTTAAAGTTAACCTATACCTCTGATTTACCAGAGAAGGCGGCTGAATTTGTTAATGCCACCGCTAAAGTATACATCATGGAGAGCGTGAATACTCGCGCAAGAGCGGCTGAGCAAACCGTAACTTTTATTAACGGGCTGATTAACGATTTGGCAGGTCAAGTAAACACGGCTCAACAAGATTTAACCAATTTCCAAACCAGCAATAGTGGTGTAAAGTTAG
>RDYC01000383.1 GCA_004293295.1 Bacteroidota bacterium | reverse complement strand
CATTAAAGTAGTCTATTTGATAACCAACTGATAAATAATTTACAGCCCTTTCCCTTTCTATTCTTTGCAGGTACAATTTACAGTCTGCACATGCTGAATCTGTCTGCTTAACCTCCTTGATATGCTTAATAGCTTCATCATATCTTTTAAGCTCAATCAATGCGCGCACCCTTTTTAGTTTTAGCTCGTTGTTATCCGGGTTAAAGCGTACACCATTTTCAGCAGCCACCAATGATTTTTCTGTCTGGTCGTCCCAATATTCAACATCTGCTAACGAGCTCCAAGCCTCAACATTCGTACTATCATAAGCAAGCACTTTGTTAAACTCCTCCCTTGCTTTTGTTCGCTCTCCATCCCAACTATAGGTTCGTCCTTTCAAAATTCTCACATCACTATACTCAGGGCTTTGTGCCAATATTTTATCACAAAGCTCCCTTGCCTTTATTCGCTCTCCGTTAAATGCGTATTGCCTGGCTTGCATAAAAAGAGAGTCAACCCCTTGAGCAGAAATCAACCTTATATTGCAAATCAATATAATAAGTAAGTAATTTTTTTTGTTTATGCGCCTCAACATTACCCTCCATTAATTTTTTTATACATATCTGCAAATGCTTCTTTTCCAAAAGTTTCAATTGCCTCGTTATACCAATTCATTGCATCTTCATGTTTATTAAATGATAACTCAAGAGCTATCAACAACCGATAGCTTTCTGCCTTTTTATAATTACTTGCTACGGCTTGAGATAACAGCAGCTTTGCTTGCTTGTAGTTGTTTAATTCAGCATGTATTTTACCCATAATAAACGCTGCTTCGCCTTTATTGGGTGCTGCTGTACCAGCAGGCTTGTCTTCTCTTCTTTCTTTTGCCTTTGGGGGTTGTGCTTGCTTAACAGCAGTAGTTTGGGAGGAGCTCTTTTGCACCTCTTCAGGCTTTGGTTTAACCACGCTGTTATCAGCAACTTCTGAGGTATCGTTTGCCTCTTCAGACGAATCAGCCTTATACGCACCAAAAGTGTTTCTTACATTATAAAGTTTATTAAACTTGCATACATAATTATTCAATTGCTTAAACTGATCCAGTTGATTAACCAACTTTTCTAACATTGCTCTATCATCATTTCTTTTTAAAGTAAGGTTATCCCCAATGGTTAATAACGCTCCGTCTGTTATAAAATACTCCCCATAAACCATTTCACTGATGTCCCCTTTATTTCGCATAATAGCAATTTGCTTATCACTGCTAAATGATGTTTTATAAGTAAGGCCATTTCCTAACCAATGCACACTGTCAGGAAAGGCTAATTTATGGCTTTTTTGAAGGTATGCCGTTAATGTACTTGGCAAATCGGCATGAGAGCAAATTGACTTGAATATTTTATTGGTTTTAAGCAGTGGGGAGTAAATAAGTAACGGCACGTTGTATCGGTCCAGTTCGTTTTTATGTTTAATCGGAATCATTCGGTGATCGCCTGTAATAATAAAAATGGTATTCTCATACTCCGGTCTAGATTTATAAGTCTCTATAAAATACCTAAGCGCGTCATCCGCATACATTAATGTTTTAAACGCATTTTGATTTTCTGAAATTTTGGGGTTGTTATCATACTGAAGCATCAAGTTTCTTATTCTTGCATCATATTTTTCGCTTCCCTTAAACACAAACGGTTCATGTGTGGTTACTGTTAAGTACACATTTAAATAGGGGGTTTTATTGTTAAGCAACTCGAACGATCTCCTGAATAACTCCTTATCGGGGTACCCCCAGCTAAATCCGCCAGAGTTAGGGGGTATTTTTTCATATGAATCAGGGTAGTTTTTCTCATCAAGTATAAAATCAATCCCTTGTTTTTCTAAAAATGCCCTTTGTCCGTCAAAGCTGGCATCACCTCCATAATAAAATCCCGTTTGATATCCATTTTGCTTTAGGAGTTTTATCATGGTAGTGTGGTAAGGCGCATCTTTACCCATTTCCATAAACCCTGATGGCCCAAAAGGCAGCGAACCCAACACTGCCGGTAAAACACCAAAGGTTCTTCCGGTGGTGCTTACAAAGTTTGTCCAGAAAAGACTTTTTTGTGCCAAAGAATCCATAAAAGGCATACATCCCTCATAATCAGCTTCAGGACCAACAAATGTTTTTCCTAATCCTTCAACCAACACCATTACAATGTTCGGTGGTGTATTCCCCTTTTTTAGGTACTGACTTAACTCGTCTTTCCTATTTTGTTTGGTTTGAAAAGGATAAAGGGAATTGGCACCTTTAATCAGTCCCTTTACCCCATCATCATTGCTGCGTTGGGCATAATATTCCTTTGTTTTTGTAAGAAAATAATGGGCCTTGCTGGTTGCTAGGTTTTTTTGAGCAACACCATCTAAAGTAAATGTAGGGGAAACAATTGCCAAAAGGACCAAGCCTGCTAATATGCCAAGTGTTAGGTATAAATTCAAAGTGTGTTGTTGCATGGTGTAATGCAACCTCATTGCAAGTCCTATAACTAAAGGGAAAACAAGAATTTGCCACCATTTAATATCAGCAGACGCTTTGATGGTTAATTTAATATCGTTCCATGAATAACTCCAAAAGTCTGCTCCTAACAACATTTTTGAAACAAGAAAGTATTGCATCAGCCCTATTTGGTTTGCAATAATCATTATCATTAAAAATGCCATGAGCATCCTGGCAGAAAAATCGCTAATCAGGTATATGCACAAATAGCCTATAATCAAATAGAATCCTATGTTAATTACAAAAACAATGTCGTTAATAATTGCCTGTATAAGCAGCAAAAACGTTAGTTCTGCTTGCCCGCTTGATACAACTAAAGCCAGCTCAACACCATGAAGAACAATTGAAATGCCAATTAAAAAAAGTAGGCTAATCAAAAACCTTCTCACAGCAAAGCCAAGCTTTTCTCTAATCATTAGCATAAAACTTTTCCGTTATTAGGGTTGCTCAATTATAGAAAAAAACACCCTTACAATAGCAATAAATATTAAATTTATGTTAACAGCAGGTTTTTATTTACCGGCATTTACTCCTGCTATATAACCTGTAGTCCATGCCGCTTGAAAGTTAAAACCACCGGTAATGCCATCTATGTCTAATACTTCGCCAGCAAAATGAAGCCCTTTTATTTTTTTACTTTCCATATTTTTAAACTGAATATCATCTAGTGAAACTCCGCCACAGGTAACAAACTCTTCTTTAAAAGTGGTTTTACCATGTACATGGTAAACATCATAAAGCAGCACCTCAACAAGGTGTTGAATATCCGCCTTTGATACATCAGCCCAGTTTTTGTCGGCAACAACATTGGCTTTGTTAAATAAGTAATCCTGCAATCTTTTACTTAATTGGGTATACGGAAATAGATTTCTAAGGTATTTGGTAGGGTTAGCAGCCTTCAGGTTCATGAGCTCATTTCGCACAGCTTCTTCCTTTTTATCATTTAGCCAGTTTATTTGAATAGAAAATTGGTACCCCATTTCAGCCAAATCTCTAGCGGCATAGGAAGAAAGTTTAAGCACAGCAGGGCCGCTAAAACCCCAATGAGTGATTAGCAATGGACCACTAAATTCGTACTTTGAACTTAACACCTTAATCCTCGCTTGCTCTAAGCTGGTTCCCATTAATTCGGTAATCGGGTTATTAGGTACATTAAAAGTAAACAGCGAAGGAACAGGATGACTTATCTGGTGCCCCAAATCTTTCAGCCAATTAAACCCTTCCAGTTTTGCGGAACCACCAGTGGTTACAATTACCTTATCAAACGTTAAGGTATTGTTATTTGCTATTAACGTAAATCCCCCATTTAGTTTTGGTTGCAAACCCTTTACTTCTGCATTTAATTCAATACTTACCTTTCTCCTTTTCGCTTCCCTTATTAGGCAATCAGCTATGGTTTCGCTGTTATCTGAGGCCGGGAACATGCGCCCATCATTTTCCGTTTTAAGCTTTACTCCTTTTTCGTTAAACCATTCAATGGTATCTTTTGTGCTAAATCTGGCAAAGGCCCCCTTAAGCTGACGCTCTCCCCTTGGGTAGTTTGATGCTAATCGGCTATTTTCAAAACAGGCGTGGGTTACATTGCAACGCCCACCCCCCGAAACCAATACTTTACTAAGTAATTTTCCCGTTTTTTCAAACAATGTTACTTCATTATCCATCTGAGAGGCGTGTATGGCTGCAAAAAAACCGGCTGCACCTCCTCCAATTACTGCTATTTTCACCTTACAAAAGTAGTTATTTATTTAAGTTACAACAACCCTAGCTTTAAGCATGCCCTTAATAACATGAACTTTTTGCTTGTTTTAGTAAGTTAATCGTGTAAATTGTATGATCATTTTTAACAGTTATAAATATGGATAACAGCAACAAACGGGTAGTTTTGGTTACAGGTGCTACAGGAGGATTAGGAACCGCAATGTGTGAGGCTCTTTTCCACCAAGGGTACCGAGTTGTAGCTAATTATCGCACAAGGGAAAAAGCAGAAAAATGGGCTGAAAACATGAAAAGTAAAGGAATTTCCGTTGAATTATTTTATGGCGAAGTGTCCGACTTTAATTCTGTAGGAGAAATGGTTCAAGCAATTGAGAAGCAAGTTGGGCCTGTTGATATTCTAGTGAATAATGCTGGCATCACGCGTGATACTGCTTTTAGAAAAATGACAATTGAGCAATGGAGAGATGTATTGTCATCAAATCTTGATTCGGTCTTTAACTGCACCAGACATGTAATCAATGGCATGATTGAACGCAACTGGGGACGTATTATTAATATTTCCTCTGTAAACGGGCAACGTGGGCAATTTGGACAAGCCAATTATAGTGCAGCTAAGGCAGGGATGCATGGCTTTACAAAAACGCTTGCCATGGAAGTCGCTAGGAAAGGTATTACTGTTAATACCATTTCACCTGGTTATA
>RDYC01000014.1 GCA_004293295.1 Bacteroidota bacterium | reverse complement strand
CGCAAGCCCGCACTCTTTAATTTTCGTAGCATCTGGGCGAGGTTGGTGGTTTTACAAACTGGTAAATGGTGTAGCGCACCAGCAGAGGTTTTGACGGCATCGCTGCCAATCTGGGCACTGCCTTTGGTAGGAACCAGTATGGCATCTACCCCAGCACACTCCGCTGAGCGCACCATGGCACCGAAGTTTCTCATGTCTGTGATACGATCTAGAGCCAAGATAAAGGGCATTTTGCCATTTACAAAAGCTTGATCTATAACATCTTCAATGTCGGCAAACTGAACAGGCGACAAATAAGCAATAACTCCTTGATGGTTTTTGGTTGTGATTCTATCTAGCTTCTCCTGAGGCACGTAGATGAGCGTAAGCGAGTGTTCACGTATGAGCCTAACAAGTGGCTTATGTGCAGACTCTGTTTCGGTTCGGCTCATTAGCACTTTGTCTATGGTGCGACCTGCCAAAATGGCCTCTGAAACAGAGTGTATACCAAAAATAAAATCGTCTTTCAAAATATGGAGGTTTTAAGCTGCAAAGATACGTATAATGCCCAAAATCTCAACAAGTGGAATATTATATTTAAAAATACGAATATCAAATATTTGTAATTTTCGCTTGATATTGCCAAAGCTCTTCAAACTATAAAAAGCGTGAGCAAGCTTGTTAAAGCCGTACTCACGCTCAGACATTACTTTTTCAAAAAAATTTAGTTCACTGCTTTTTTTCTGATACCACCCAAAACACTAATGATGGTATTAAGATCTGCGTCAGAAACAGTTACAATCGTTTGGGTGCTAGAAGTCAAAATCAACTCACCGTTTTTCTCTTCTACTTTCGGCTTGCCACCGCTCTTGGTGGTAATCGTCACTTTGTTATAAGCCACTTGTAATGCCTTGAAATCTGCAATCAAGCCTGCTACGCCTTGCTGAGCAGCATGAGGCTGTAAACCCGCCATAATAGTCTCAAGAATCAGCTTTTGCTCACCTATTTTTTCTTTTAACCTCACATCTTTGCTTTGGTTATATACAAGCGTGGTGAGATAAGTAGCCTCAATCCAACCACCA
>RDYC01000382.1 GCA_004293295.1 Bacteroidota bacterium | reverse complement strand
AGCATATCATCAATAACATCATTGGTGTTATTTCCTCCGATTCCTGCTACTAAAGGAATGCGTCCGGCAGCCTTGTTGGCTACATAAGCAAAAACATCCTTTTTCTCTTGTTTACTTAGTGTAGGTCCTTCGCCAGTTGTACCTAAAACTACTAAGTAATCTAATCTCCCTGCAATACCATGCTCTATAATTTTACCTAAAGCATCAAAATCAATACTAAAGTCTTCATTAAATGGGGTAACTAATGCAACACCTGTTCCTTTCATATTAAAGTTATTTTATTTGGCGTAAATAAAAATCAATTTGCTCAATAAAGTAGTGTAAACTTTTTTGGTTGCCGGTATCAATTATGGCATCATAAAATTGAAGCCCATTTTCAATTTGGCTTCCCACCCTGTATTTAGCCTTACTATATGCAGCAATTGCTTGCAATGGTAGTAAAGGTTCCATGTATAAGTTGAGTAACAAATCAAATTCTACTTGCAGGAATTGACCAATTTTGCTTTTTACAGGTAGGTTAATCCCATTTAGTTTTTCTCTCCAGAAGTATTCGGAATTGAGCAAGAATTTTTTGGTATGAGGCAATAATTTAGCATCAACATAGCCCATCATAAACACTTTTTTTCCTTCAGCTCTTAACTCACCGGCATATTTGGCAATTAGCTGTTCATGTTCTTTATTATCAGCATGATATAAAATACCAATATGTTGCACCTGATTAAAAGAAATCAGGGTACTTTGGCGTTTGCGTTTGGTTACTTCTTGATTCAACTGCCAGCGACCAATGTAATTTTTAAAGTCTTCTACTATTTTCATTCAATATTCACCACTTATGTTGATACGTTACGAAGTTACTCATTTCTAATGAATCATTTCCATAAACTGTTCTTCACTTATAATGGGTATACCTAAATCTGTTGCTTTTTTTAATTTTTCAGGGCCCATTTTATCTCCGGCTATCAGGTAATTTAATGACTTAGAAATACTCCCAACATTTCTTCCTCCGTTATTTTCTATTAGTTTTTTTAACTCGTCCCTGCTTATGGTAAATGTGCCGGAAACCAAAAACGATTTTGCTGCCAATTTATCTGTTCTATTTAGTTGCTCATCTTCGTGCAATGCCAACTGTATGCCTTTTAATTTTAACTTATTTATGGTGTTAATGTTTGCGCCATCGGCAAAATAACGGGTAACCTGATCGGCAATTTTATCCCCTATTTCATAAATTGAAGCTATCTCTTCCCTGGTTGCTGCGATAATTTTATCAATGGTAATGAAATGTTTAGCCAACTTCTTTGCCACTGTCTCCCCAACCATCCTGATTCCTAGTGCAAATAACACACGTTCAAATGGTACTTTTTTGCTTTCATTAATGCCGGTAAGAATATTATCAACCGATTTATCTTTAAGTGAGCGCTTCTTTTTTTCATCTTCACCCACTTCAAATTCAAGCCCGATAAGTTGGTCAAAGGTAAGGTCATATAAATCTGCATAGTTTTTAATGAGTCCTTTTTGATAAAGTCCTGCAACTGTTTCACTTCCCAAGCTATCAATATTCATGGCTCTTCTTCCAATAAAATGCTCTATTTTACCTATAAGCTGAGGCTGGCAACCATTTTCATTCGGACAATAATGTAAGGCTTCCCCTTCTCTTCTTATTAATGGTGTGTTACACTCAGGGCAATTAAGCGCATAGGTAATTTTTAATGCGTTGACATTTCTTTTTAACAAGTTTACAGATACAATTTTGGGGATAATTTCCCCTCCTTTTTCTACGTATACCCAATCGTTTTCATGCAAGTCGAGTCGTTCAATTTCGTCAGCATTATATAAACTTGCTCGTTTTACTGTGGTTCCTGCCAGTTGAACCGGAGTTAAATTTGCGACAGGAGTAATTGCTCCAGTGCGCCCCACTTGGTAGGTTATTTTTTCTAATTGGCTCAGTACACTTTGTGCCTTATATTTATAGGATATTGCCCACCTTGGGTTTTTTGCCGTAAATCCTAGTTCTAGTTGTTGCGCATATTGGTTCACCTTAATCACCACACCATCAATCTCAAAACTTAGTGACTCGCGTTGTTTATCATAAAATCGGATAAAATCCATTACTTCTTGAATGTTTTGGCAAACCCTTGCGTGTTCACTTACCTGAAATCCCCATTCCTTGGCTTTAATCAAACTTTGATAATGGCTGTCAGCCACCTGATTATCACTATAAATAAAGTACAAAAAGCAATCTAGCGGCCGCTTGGCCACCTCTGCAGAGTCTTGCATTTTTAAGGTTCCTGATGCAAAGTTTCGCGGATTTTTATACAGTCGCTCTTTAATTTCATCATCGTCATAACCCTTTAACAACAATTCTTGGCGATACTCGTCATTAAGTTTTTCAAAGGTTTTGCGGTGCATAAATATTTCGCCCCGTATTTCAAACGTGTCGGGATAGCCCTCTCCTTTTAATTGTTGTGGAACTGTTTTAATCGTTTTTACATTGGCAGTTACATCGTCACCTTTGGTGCCATCACCTCGGGTAACCGCCCTTATCAACTGCCCTTTTTCATAGGTAATGCTAATAGCAAGGCCATCAAATTTTAATTCGGCCACATAATTAAAGTTCGACCCGATGCTTTTTTTAACCCTGTCGTCAAAATCATTCAACTCTTCCTCTGAATAAGTGTTTCCTAGACTTAGCATTGGGTATTTATGTGCAACTTGCTTAAACCCTTTTGTAATGTCGCCCCCAACTTTTTGGGTTGGTGAGTTTATATGAACCAAATGCGGAAATTCAGCTTCAAGTTTTTCTAATTCTTTTAGTAAAACATCAAACTCAAAATCGCTTATTGTTGGTTGTGAAAGGATATAATAATTGTAATTATGTTGTGTAAGCTCTTCGGTAAGTTTATCTATTTTGAGTTTAGCAGCAGTTTCGTCCATTATTTTTCCGTATTTGGGTTCTATATTACATACTAAACCTTAAAATAAAAAATGCATATTTGTGTATGCGTATCATACTCACCATCGCTTTGGCAACAATGTATTTTAATTGTTTGGCCCAAGGTTCGTATTTACCTTTAAATGGACACAGCATCCACTTATTAGATAGATTTGAAATTAAATCTGGCAGGTTGGCCACCCCCCAGGAGTTTAGTACCTCAAACCGCTCATTTCAAAGAAACCGTATTGCAGCCTATGTAGATAGCTTTAATGTTACCGGTAGCAACTTAAGTGGTCGTGATTATTTTAATTTAGCCTACCTGCAATATGATAATTTTGAGTTTAGCAACTCCGAATCTACGTTTAGTAAACGTAAGTTTTTAGGGCTTTACAAACGTAAATCGGCAGCACTTTCGCTTGTATCTAAGGATTTTAACATTGTTGCAAACCCAACTGCTTATTTGCAAATGGGCTATGACAACAGATCTGGAAAACTATTGAGTATCAATAATCGGGGTATTGAAATACGCGGAAACATTGGAAGTAAATTGGGATTTTACACCTCACTGAACGATGAAATTATTACGCTGAATAGTTGGGCATTTGATTTTTACCTTGCCAACAAAGCCATTCCGGGAGCAGGTTTCTTAAAAAACACACCTGTTGATAGCATTTCTGCACCAATGAATCATAGCATTGCAACGGGGTATATGGTTTATCAACCGTGTAAATATTTTGATATCCAATTTGGACATGGTAAGAATTTTTTAGGCAACGGTTTTAGGACTTTCTACATGAGCGATTTTAGCCGCGACCAACTCTTTCTGCGTGTAAATACAAGAATTTGGAAAATAAACTATACCAATATCTGGGGCACACTTTATGACTGGGTTCCTCCTACTCAGCGTGTAAAGCCTAAACGGCATTATTATGCTACAACTTATGCTAATGTTAACTTAACTAAGTCGTTTAATATTGGTTTATTTCAAACCATATCCTTTCACCGGGATAGCACATTTGGGTCATCTGGTTATGAATTAGAGTATCTTAACCCGATTATTTTTTATAAACCGATAGAAAATGGCCTGAATAGTCCTGATAAAAGTATTATCGGTGCTGATTTTAAGTGGAATTTCCTACGTCATTTTCAATTATATGGCCAATTTGTTCTAAGTGAATTAAAGGTTGAAGAATTATTGAGTACCAGAGGTTGGTTTGGTAATAAGTGGGCTTCACAATTCGGAATAAAATATATTGATGCTTTTGGGGTAAAAAATCTTGACCTGCAATCGGAAACCAATGTTTGCAGGCCTTACATGTATACTTCATTTAACCCTAAGAATGCATATGTAAACTTTAACCAAAACATGGCACACCCGCTAGGAGCTAACTTTTATGAACAAATTGGCATTATCCGATTTCAAATGAGCAATAGGGTTTGGCTTAAGGCCAGTGCCATTTATGCTGTTTATGGAAATGATACCAATGGAAGTAATTGGGGAAAAGATATCAGACGCTCTTATGAGGACAACAGCTTGCCAAGGTTGTTTGGTAATAGAATTACCCAAGGAGTAAAAACCAATTTACTGATTGCAGATATTTTGCTAAGTTACATGATAAAACACAACTTATTTTTAGATTTAAGTGCCTTATATAGAACAACAAAAAGCGACATGGCTATTTTTAATACCGAAACAGTATTTGTTACCGCTACCTTTCGATGGAATTTTGGAGAACGCAGGTGGGATTTTTAATTGTTTGTGCTTTACCATTAAATTCCCGAAAATTGCATTTTTAATGACTACACACTATGGGACGCGTATTTGAGAAACGTAAACATAAAATGTTTGCTCGCTATAATAAGATGAGCCGAACTTTTACCAAAATAGGAAAGGAAATTGCTATAGCCGTTAAAGCCGGAGGAACAGACCCTGATGGAAACTCACGTTTACGTGCAATTATTGCCAATGCTAAAGCGGCTAATATGCCCAAAACTAATATTGATGCTGCCATTAATAGGGCGGCCAGTAAACAAGATAGGGGAAAGGGTTGCACGGTGTGGTGATGGTGATTGAAACAGCCACGGATAATCCGACAAGAACAGTTGCTAACTTAAGAAGCTACTTTAATAAAAAGGGCGGCCAGCTTATGGTTAGTGGCTCATTAGATTTTATGTTTGAAAGAAAAGGGATATTCCGGATTAAGAATGCCGAATTAAACCTTGATGAGCTTGAACTTGAACTGATTGATTTTGGCATGGAAGATATGGAAGATGATGGTGAAGGGCATTTAATCATTTCTGTTCCATTTACGGAATTTGGGGCTATGCAAAAAGCGTTGGAAGAACGTAAACTAGAAATAATTAATGCAGAACTTCAACGCTTACCAACCAATAGCATTGAGTTAACAGAAGAACAAGAAGCAGAAGTTAATCTTTTGTTAGACGTGATTGAAGATGATGACGATGTGACCAACGTTTGGACCAATATCAAATAAGTACATACCGCTACCACAGCCCTAGCTCACCTGTTTTTAATTAATGATGGTGAGTGTACCCTTTATGATAACCGGTTGATTTTTCCTCCCTCTTCCTTCGGCTAAATAGGAATACACCCCTGCCATCGCGGCTTTGCCATCAATTCTTCCATCCCAACTTTGTTTTATATCATTGCTTTCAAACACCAATGTGCCCCAACGGTCGTAAATTCGTATCTTAAACTCATTTAAAAACAATCCTTTGATTTCAAATTTTTCATTAATTCCATCATTATTAACCGTTATGGCATTGGGAGCAAACAAGGTTGGTTGAGTTGATATACAAGAAATGTTTGAGTGGCTCACTTGTCCATAGCCGCCTTTTTCAGTCGCCACAATTTGGTAACATAAATCAAAGCCTTCCACTTTAAATGATGTATGCACGAACAGTGAATCGCTTGCATTAAGCGTTGCAATGTTATTAAAGGTTGTTAGTGTTGGTTCTTGAAATAAGTTAATTTGGTATTTATCTACTCCATTTTCCCACTTTTGATAGGTATTAAACTGCAATACCGGATCAAAGCCAGATGTTTTATTCGGCTCAAGGGCGGCTTTAAGCTGAATTGATTTTGCAAGGTTGCTTGCTTTACTCATAGCACCACATTCGTCAATCAAATAGACCAAGTATGCATAACTAAAATTATCTACATCAACTTGCTTATCCAATAAAAAAGTGTCGGTGGTTTCCATATAAAAAGAAGGAGCATCCTCATCACTTTTCATTCTAAAAACCTGATACTTGAAATTAAAGCGGTAATTCCTTTTTTGCCATGTTACACGTATAAATTGGTTATCAACAACTGTTGCATTCATGCAGCGAGTTGGTTCCAGGTTGTTTACAAACTTTAACTCACAACCGCTTGTATCACTCCAGCTAAATTGATTGTTTCCATTGTTTTCAAC
>RDYC01000381.1 GCA_004293295.1 Bacteroidota bacterium | reverse complement strand
GATTTAAGAAGCTTCTGGACCAATACCTATTTTGAAGTAAAAAAAGAATTGCAAAGGCGTTACCCTAAACATGCCTGGCCTGATGATCCAACTTTAGCAAAGCCTGTGGCAAAGGGAGGTATTAAAAAATAAGCCGCTTATGCGGCTTATCTATCTTTGACTATTTTATTTCTTTAACCCAATCTCACGTAAACGTTCGTCAAGGTATTCTCCGGCAGTAATCGGTTCATATTGTATTGGGTTATCCGCACTGATACATTCAGTAAGGCAATCTAATTTCATATTGCTTTTAGGATGTAAAAAGAAGGGAATGCTAAAACGTGAGGTGCTCCATTTTTCGCGAGGAGGATTAACTACACGGTGTGTGGTTGACTTCAATCTGTTATTAGTAAGGCGTTGCAACATATCACCCACATTTACCACCAATTGGTCGGGCAATGCGGTAATACCCACCCACTGATTTTGTTTGTTTAATACCTCTAGCCCCTCAGCCGAGGCCCCCATTAACAGGGTAATCAAATTAATATCTTCATGCTCTGCAGCACGAACCGCACTTTTGGGTTCATGTGTGATCGGTGGGTAATGAATGGCTCGTAAAATGCTATTGCCATTATGTATTTTATCATCAAAATAAAACTCGTCTAAACCTAAATAAATAGCAATGGCACGTAGCATGTATCTTCCGGTTTCTTCCAATCGTTTATAAGCTTCTTTACCTAAACTGTTAAAATCAGGATACTCACTCACCACCACATTATCGGGATACTCAGCTGCAATGGCATCTCCATCATCAACATATTGTCCGAATTGCCAAAACTCTTTTAAATCACCTTCGCTCCTGCCTTTAGCATGCTCTTTTCCAAATCCGGTATAACCACGTTGCCCTGCTAATCCGGGTACTTCATATTTAATTTTATCTTCGGTGGGCAATGCATAAAATTTTTGTACTTCGTTGTATAAATTATTGCTTAATTCATCGCTTAGAAAATGGCCTTTAACAGCAACAAAGCCAATATCCTCGTATGCTTTGCCTAACTGTTGAACAAAGGCATGTTTTGCGGCTTCATCACCATGAATAAAATCGCCCAAATTAACCGAAGGAATTACGTTAGCACTCATATATCATTAATTAATATTATTTACTACTTTACTTTTGCGTTTTAACAAGTCAGGCAATTTATCAAACTCTTTGCGGTAATACAAGCCCATTCCACTTGTTATAATGGGTTTATTAAATATAAAATCAGGTTGCTGCCTTGAAAATGCCCTTATTTTAAAGTTACCCTCCTTGGTTAAATTGTATTGGGTAAGGTAATTCTGATAGGTACTTAGCGGATCAAAACTTGCTTGCAACTCCAGCCTGTTATCAAACCATTTTTTTCCGGCTGTAATAATGGCCCTGCTCTGTGTTGGGTCTATTATCCCACTTTGGTAATCAACATTTACATTAAGTCCGGGTATTAACTGTTGCACCAAATTGGTTGCTTGCGCTGATACAAATCCGCTTAATGTATTTCCAACACCTGCTGATAACCCGTTTGGTGCAGTTGAGTTTTGTAAATTGGTTGGTGCAAATCGTCCAAACAGCATTAAGCTAATTACTTGTTGGGTCATCAAATCATTATCATTCCGCCATAGCCTGAGTGTATTTTGCAATTCAGAAGTTGCATTTCCGGATAATGCTCCATTTAAGTCTTTCACATTCATGTCAAACTTAATATCAGGAGTGAGTAGATTTCCTTTAACATATAACAAGCATTCAATGGGGAGTCGTTGTTGCTCTAAAACCCTACGCTCTTCTATTGTTGCCGAAGACACCACATCTGCCACAGAAGCCTTGATGGGATAAAGTCCGGTAACATTCATGATACCTGAAAAAGGGTCACCGGTCCATGAAATAGTACCTCCTTTATTAAGTAAGAATTTTTTAGTGAATAAGTTCATTGCCGTAAAACGGTAATCTCCTTCATCAATTACCACTTCGCCATACATATTAAATTGGCCGCTACGTGTTAACTCAAATTTCAAATCCCCGCTTCCTTTTCCCCTTATCTTATCACCTTGTTGTTCATCCATGATAATTTGGATCTCGGCATCTTTGGTTGCTTTTAGCAAACAATTAATGGCAAATCCACTGATGCTGCCGGACCGCTTATAATTGTTATTGGTGTAAATGGTATCTTTATTTACAATGTGTACCAACCCATTGTCTCCGTCAGTATAATCTGAGGTTAATGGGATGTTGATTAATGTGCCTTTTGCTGTTGTTAGTTTGGCATCCAATACCAAATCAGTAAACGGGCCTGATAAAGTTAATGCTCCATCAGCGAAAGCAGTGCCATAAAACAAGTCGTTATCTTTCGCTTTGGTATTCAGTACTTGAAAATTTCGGCATCCGGTTAAGCTCAAGTTGGCCACAAAATTACTGAAATTATTGTGTTTGATTTGGCCATTTAGTGATGCTTTATTGTCATTGATATCACGTATCTCAGTTGGCGAAAACTTAATAAGTTGTTCATTGATATTGATATTTGAACTAAAGGAATACATGGTTTTTAGATAATCAACCATAAGTGTTACTCCCATTAAATCAATATCGCAGTTTAGTTCCGGCCTTTTTATACTTCCGGTAAGCAACCCATTTGCCTTGATATTACCACTGTATAATTTAATATAATCTTTTACAAATGCCTGAAACGAGGTAATATCCGACTCATCAAAATTAATGGCAAAATTTAACGCATCATTCGGATGTAAAAAGTCATAATATCCATTAACTTTCATGTTACGCAATTTGCCTTTTAATGATTGCAGGATGGCTATCAACCGGCTTTCATTTTCTACATAGTTGGTTACTATCTTAAAATCGCCTAAGGTATCAGCATCTAATGAAAGCGCTGTAACTCCCGCATCTGCGGTTAGTAGGGCATCACCTGATTTGGTTGTGGCCATTTCAAACAAGCCATTTACCTCCCCATTAAGCTTAATGTTAACAGATGGCACCAAATCGTTTACCAAATTTAACTTTACCTTATGAATATCTGCTTTGAGTTTATGGGGTGTGCTAAAACCGTATGTACCATCTAAAACGATGTACTCATCATCGCTTTTTACCAATTTAAATTGATTAAACCAAAGCGAGGTTGAAGTAAAAGCCAATTGACTAAGTGAGGGGATTATAAAATCACTTTCTCTGTATGAAATGTAACTCTTGTTAAACAATCCAAGTATACTATCCTTACTTAAGGTAAAATTTCCATTTAAATTGGTAGTAAATGTACTGAGTGAGTCGGCTACCATTAAACCAGCGAAAACCTGATTACCTGTTAGCTTTACGCCTAAGTCTACCGATCTTGCAAACGCAGTATCACCAAACAAAACGGATTTGGCTTTAGCAGATACATTTGCCAACTGATTGAGTTGTTTTTGATGTTGTAGTGTTAATCCACGAACACCGAATTTGTTTATTGCCAACTCCCCCATGGTGGCATTTACCTGCCAGGTTTGTTTAGTATTGTTATACTGGCCTTTTACTTCGGCATTAGTAACTTCCACTTGATTTAAAAAGAGTTTATCAAATGGGTAAAGTGTTTTTATAGTAGTGTTAAACTTAAAATTTTGTTCGTCCTGAATAGTTGTTACGGTATTGGCAAAATATGCAGGAATGGCTTGTTTAAACGAGGTTGTTAATGCTGCAGGCAAGGTTTCAAAATTAAACACCCCAACTATTGCACTGGTAATACCATCTGATTGAAACATCATGTTACGGATACCATTTATACTGGCACTGCTCAGTAACATTTGATTCAGTTTATACTCATCCTCTCTTTTTACCAATAAAATATGTTGCAAGTCAATGATACCATCATTATGGTCCAAGTCGCGCCATGCAAAATTAATATCAGCATCGAATGATACGTATAGCTCTCCCGTATCAATACCCAATGCTTTAACATTGGCGTTTTTAACCTTGGCATTAAAATCATAACGAGGAACTTCCGGTAAAAAATCCATTTTTCCGTTGAATTGCAATGCAATATTTGGATCAACCAAGTTTGCTTGTGCTACTATGGCTTTTTTATCAAGCTGGCTTTGCAACTCAATATGCTGGTAACGATAACCTCGAAAATCTAAATAACTCACCAATGCGTTAGCTGATACGGTCATGTTATCAAAGCTCAACCCGTTTCCTTTAAGGTTTGAAGAAACCGTAAGTTGGCCAAACAGGGGATTGTTTGTTAAACTACCCAGGTTAAAATCAATCAAATCACACTTGCCCGAATACTCGTAATCATTCACCAATTTCATGTTTAAATCGGTTTCGATGATACCGATTGCTGTATTGAAATATCCGTCTGCAACAAAATCTTTATAAAATCCGGTGTAACTGCCTTTGAAAGTGATATTCCCGAATTTACTTACCTCTTCGGCAATGGTAGTTTGGGCCAAATATTCTAAATCAGCTTTTGAGAATACCGATGAAAATACTTTGGCATCTATAAATGTATTTTCAATATCAGGAAGTCCGTTAAAATTGGCTTCACCAACAATATGCCCTGTTTCTCCGAAATAGGCACTGAGTTTATCAACTGAAATATTGGCAACCGTTCCCTTAGCCAAACCTTGCAGTTTTAAGCGGTATGGGTACTCTTTAAATGGCGATGCGAATAAGGCTATATCACGCATATCAACCTGTGATGGAACAATGCGGGCCTCTAGCTTAACATTATTATAAAAATCATCAAAACTTTCCCAACTGTCGTATTTCATGCTAAAGTAATTGCCAACAGTGGTTGTTGGGGTTTTAATTTGCATGTCGTCAAAAATCATTTGGGTAGATGATATGGTAACCACCCCCTCTAAGTGATTCACCTCAAAGCCGCATTTTTCGGCCAATTCCATGTGAGGAACCTTAAAATGCAACGAATCGTTAATAATGTAAAAATCTTCGGCTACTCCGTTGATGCCGTAAAACAATTCATCATTGGCTTTAAAGTCTTCCCAATGGGT
>RDYC01000380.1 GCA_004293295.1 Bacteroidota bacterium | reverse complement strand
CTCGCCTTTTAAGCCATAATGGGCAATTGTTAATATAATGGCTTCTTCTAGCAGCCGAAGGTATTTATGGATATCAGTAAAGAATTGTTCTAAATCAATAATGGGGTAACCGACTATTTGTCCGGGGCCATGGTAGGTTATATCACCTCCACGGTTTATGGCCTGATAGGTAGCTTCAAGTTCAATAAGTTTTTCCGGTGTTATTAATAAATTGGAGGCTTTTCCACTTTTACCGAGTGTGAACACATGCGGGTGCTCGCAGAATATTAAGTGGTTTTCAGGCAGTGGGGTAATGCTTTTGTTGATTCTACTTTGTAGTTTACTTTGGACTTTGCTGTTAAAAAGTTCTTCTTGTCTGTCCCAAGCCTCTTTATAAGGTATTAACCCCCAATCAATGAATGATACTTTGTTTAACAAAATAGATTACTTATAGATGTCTTTAAGATCAACAGGATTTGATTTTTCTTTTTTGCGCATGCGCATATTGAGCAATTCAACACTGATTGAAAAAGCCATTGCAAAGTATACGTATCCTTTAGGAACGTGTTGACCAAAGCCTTCTGCAACTAATAATATACCTATGGTTAACAAAAAGGCGAGGGCTAAAAGCTTAATACTTGGATGTAATTCTATAAACTTGCTGATTCCTGCTGAGAAGAAGAGCATAATAATCATTGAAATGATTACTGCTGCAATCATAATTGGCAAGTCCTGAGCTAAACCCACTGCAGTGATGATAGAGTCAAAAGAAAAAACAATATCAATTAATATTACCTGCATTACCACATTCCAGAAAGTGGGGGTGATTTTTTTGCTTTTTTCTTCGGCATCGGCTTCTAGTAATTCAAATATTTCAATGGTGCTTTTATATAGTAAGAAAAGTCCTCCTGATAACAAAATGATGTCTCGCCAACTAAATGATTTTCCTAAAATGTGTAGAATAGGGTCAACCATTTCTCGCACGATGTAACTAATAAAAGAAAGCAGGATGATGCGGATGAATAGGGCTAGAAATAGTCCTATTTTACGGGCATTGTTTTGTTTATGTGCAGGAAGTTTTGACGTGACTAATGAAATAAATATCACATTATCAATGCCTAGTACGATTTCCATTACTGATAATGTAATTAAGGATATCCAGGCTTCGGGTTTGCTAAAGAGTGTTATTAAATCCATATTTGGTGCAAAGATATTCTTTTTTACAAGTTGTTTGATATTGACATAATTATGGCTTGAATGCATGAATTTTATCTTTTATTTGCAGTTTAAACAGTTATGAGATACGACCATCATATATTTATTTGTGCAAACCAAAAGGCTGAGGGAAAAGCATGTTGTGGAGAGCAACATGGGCTTGAATTGGTGACTAGATTTAGGGAGGTGTTAAGAGAAAAGGGTTTACAAGGTAAGGTTAGGGCGCAGCGAACAGGTTGCATTGATGCTTGTAGTAAGGGGCCTGCATTGGTAATTTATCCGGGTGGCACTTATTATGGAAATGTGGCTTTGGAAGACGTTGAACGTATTGTGGATAGGCATATTCAACAGGGTGAAATCATTGATGATTTGCAGCTTACTTTTTAGGTTTAGAGCTTGTAACTTAATTGGATAATTGCCAGTCGTGTTGGGCGTAAATCAGCCGGACGGGTCATGATTTCTTTATTAAATAAATTGGTGATGCTTACACTTATTGTAAGCTGTTGGAGTGTGTAGCCTAATCGTGTATCAACGATAAAATCCCCACGTTGGTTAAGTGCTATTCCCCTATCAACACCCGGTGTTGCCAAGCTTACCGGTGGGCTTACAAATACTAAATCTATGTTTTGCATGTAGCTGTTGTAACGCAGGCTGGTTCCGAACATTATTTTATTTTTTATGGTAACCTGAACATCAATTTTAGCTAAATGTGTATACCTGTATTTTAAGGTATTATTGCTTGTATCAGTGCTTGTAAAATTATATGTATAGGCTCTTTTTTGTTGTGACGAATCATAGGCGAAAATATCTTGTGGGGTTAGCATTTTAGGTATTGTGTAAGTATAGCCTCCAAGTATGAGTAGTTCGATTTTTTTTGTTTTGTATATGATATTGCTGCTTACATCAATTCCTGCAATTGAGGCGCGGCCAATATTGAAACTGGTAAACCCAATATTTCGTAGATCAAAACCTGGCACTGGGGTTGGGTAGCTTCTGTTTCTCCATTGTCCGAAGTTGTACTCAACCATATTTCTGTATTCGGTATAAAAGGCGGCTACATCCAATAATCCAGAAAATTTGCCAAAGCTAAATCCTTGTTTTAACCCAATTTCAGCACTGTAACCTTTTTCGGGTTTTAGATTGGGGTTGGGAAATATGTTTACTAAACCTACGGATGTTTCTATATATCTTTCTGCAATAGTTGGGTAACGATAGCCTTGGCCGAAACTTGCTCTAACATAAGTTGCTCTATGAAATTTGTAGTTTAACCCAAATCTGCCGATTAACTGGGCGTCTTTTTGGTTATTGGTGTTAAAGAGCTCATACCGTAAACCAGCATTAAGTGATAACCTACGCAGGTTTAGATCGAGTTGCGAGAAAATGGCTTTATTATCAGCGGTTATTTTATTGCCACCAAATAGTGGGCTGTTGCTGATGGTGTGGTTATGGGTTACACCAAAGGCTATTGTGTTTTGAACAGATTTTAGGAAATAATGGGCAACAAGTTCGTTATAGGCATTGATGCTATTATTGTCTTGGTTAACGCCATTTGTGCTTTCATCTATTTTGTTGTCAACGCCATAAAATCTTCCGCGATACCTTATTTTATAAGAGGTTTTTATCCAATCTGCATGTGGGTCAATACTAAAAATGAATGCATTGGTTTGTGTTTCTGCACTGTCTAATGACGTGTAGCCATAGGCAAAACTCTCCCAAAGTAAAAAGCTTGCACTTTGTTGTTGCATAACCGTGGCATTTAGACCCGCGTTTAAACTATTTAATGACTTAAATCTATAATTGGTTTTGGTGTATAGTCTTATGCGTTTATCAAACTCTCCTAATCGGTAACCGTTATCGTTTAATGCATTAAAACCAGCCGTAACATCCAATTGGTTATAGCGTTTGCTATAAAAGCCATTTACGCCTGAGTACCATTGGTTTTGTTTCCACCATTGGGCGCTATCTCGTTTTGGTTTGCTGTACACACCGGTGAAGGAATTGATAATTAGTTTTGCCCTAGGTGTAGGGTTTGCTGTGCGAATATTAATTACTCCGTTTAGTGCACTTGACCCAAACATCACTGAGCTTGCTCCTTTCACCACTTCAATACTTCCTATATTTTCTGTTGGTAAAAACTTCCATTGCACTTGTCCTGCATCGCCTGTAATCATAGGCACATCATCAACCAATACTAACACTCTTGAGCCGGCACCGTAAGTCCAACCGCTCCCACTTCTGATGTTAATTTGTCCATCAACTATGTTTACTGATGGTAATTGATTCATGATATTTTCCAGGTTGGCTGTAATTTTATTTTCAATTAAGTATGGTTTGATTACATCTACAGAAACAGTTTGTTGTTTAATGGTTGATGCATTTCTGTTACCAGTAATTACCAGTTCGTTGAGTTGAGATTTATCTTTGGAAAGGGAGAGGTTTATTGTTTGTGAAACGGATGGTACTTTTATTTGTTTAGATAGGTAGCCAATATAAGAGAACTCCATTATTGCGCTATCAGATGATGCAATTTCCATTTTAAAATACCCTTGTGCATTTGTGGTTGTTCCTTTTTTACCTTGTTTAACAGAAACACCCACTAATAATTCGTTGGTTTGCTCATCTTTTATGATTCCCTCTACCACGCTTTGGGCTTTGGTGTTCAAAGAAATTATTGCGATTAATAAACAGAAAAATATAGTATGTTTGAAATAGGTCACTTTAAAATTATCATGAAAAACACCACTAAAATATCAATTTTACTTGTAAGTATGCTATTTGTGCAATATGTTTTTGCCCAATGTAAACCAAACTCTGATATGCCTAAAGGGGCAATTCTTCCAGATAGTTTAAAAGTTGGGTATGTTAATGTACCTTATTCAGAGGTTATTTATTATCGTGCTCCTTTAGATACTACAGCTATCACACAGTTCGGAGTTTTTCCGGTAAGGATTGACAGTATGGAGATTATTAAAGTTGAGGGCTTGCCTACAGGGTTTACTTATGAGTGTAACACAGGTAATTGTAGATTTAAAGGTGGCAATTCGGGCTGCTTAACCTTAAGTGGCTCCTTAAGTAGTACAGGTAATTTCCCCATTAAGGTGTATTTAAAAACGTATGCAACTGTTAAAACTACATTTGCAGATATACCGCAAACCCAAGAGGATATTAATGAGAAGTATACTTTAACCATAAATGGTGCGGTTGGTTTAAACACCATTGACTTGAAGCGTGTGGTTTCGGTTTATCCTAATCCTGTAAAAGAATACCTGTTTATTAATAACCAATCAGCAAGCAATTGTTCTGTTGAATTAATTGACATGATGGGTAAAAAGATGAATAGCTGGAGTTTTGGTAACCAGTTAGCCATAGAAACTAGTCAATATTTACCAGGTGTTTATTTTTTGCAAGTAAATATTGGAGAAGAAAGGCTAACCAGAAAGATTATAATAGAATAAGATGCTTAAAAGGGAGTTAAGGAGTTTTGGGTTTGCGTTTAATGGCTTAAGATCGGCATTTAAGTCAGAAATTCATTTGCGGTTTCATGTTCTGTTGGCAATGGGTGTCACTGTATGTTCATGTATACTGGCGATTAGTTTGGTTGAATGGGCCTTAATTCTGTTAAGTATTGGTTTGGTTATTGTTGCAGAGTTGGTGAATACGGCCATTGAAAAACTGGTAGATTTATGTCAACCTGATTTTATGCCATTAGCCGGTAAAATTAAAGATATTGCTGCCGGTGCGGTTTTGGTTGCGGCTTTGGTTGCGGCTATTATTGGAGGAATTGTTTTTGTACCCAAACTTGTTTAAAACCAATGCCTGCTCATAACAATCAGTTTGGAAAATTG
>RDYC01000013.1 GCA_004293295.1 Bacteroidota bacterium | reverse complement strand
CAAAGATTTCAAAAGCCCGTCCATTTCGGGTGAACCATCAAAAATGGCATCATAAACAGAAACCAGCCTATCGTATAAATCTTGAAAATACCTAACTAAATACTCCAAGTAATTTAATCCGTAAGTTTTAATTTTTTCAAAGAAAACCGTCATTGATCCATCTCCAGAGTTAAAGGCGCTGGCCAATGAAATCATGGCTTCAGATGTTTCTTTTGTAGCAGCTGTTACGCGTATTTTGGCTTTTTCGGCGTTTGTCAAGTTCTCGTAAAGAGCTTTATATGAGCTGTTCATGGTTTCAATTCTTTTTAACAACTCAACGCTAACCCCTTCCTCACCAACCGCTGTAAACATCTTTGTCAGCAACTCACCGCCTGATCGCGAAGTAATGCCCATTTCTAATATTTTTGCAGTTATTAGCTGAACCGCATCACCACCTGTTTTTACACCTTTTTGATAATCTGAAATTATTTTTGTCGCATCCTTTAAGTCTTTACCTTGTAAGAATTTCGATAAATCTTTAGGATTTATCCTAGTTAATTCAATAAAAGCATTGTTTATTATATCGCCAGCTTTATCAATTTGATACGCGCCATTTTGGACGCTTGTTGAAAGAAATCCAACCATGTTAGCAGCACTAATACCCATATTTCTAAAATTGGGACCATACTCACGTATTGATTCCAAAAACTCATCACCTTCGCTACCTGCTTGAGCTAATCCCCTGTTTATTAAGTCAAAAGCCTCCGCGCCTGTAGCCCCGAAGTCCTTCATTAGCCTATTTTGAGCCATCAAAACCATACTAAATTCTTGCTCGTACGAGTTAGCCAAAGCGTCGGCTCCTGCTGCAACTTCTTGGGCTTTTTCGCCCAAAAGTCCCGTCAATGTTTCGGTTTCCCTTAGCTGTTTTTTCGCCTTTTCTAAATTTTCAACTAATTTATTTACACTTTCTACGGCTAAACTAATACCAGCTTCTAAGCCAGCGGCTGCCGCACCTGCTACGCCACCAGTGGTAAAAGCCTCCATGATATTTCCAAGCCCAAAAGAATCTGCAATAGCACCTCTATAGTCG
>RDYC01000012.1 GCA_004293295.1 Bacteroidota bacterium | reverse complement strand
GAAAGAGGTTAAGCTTTTTCTCATACACATTATAAACGCCTTTAAAATCACTTCCAATACCTATGGGCCAGGTTAGAGGCCGGGTATGGATGTTCAGTTCCTTTTCAATCTCTTCCAGCAAATCGTAAGGGTCTTGTCCTTCCCTATCCAGCTTATTGATAAACACGATTACAGGTGTGTTGCGCATGCGGCATACTTCCATCAATTTGCGCGTTTGGTCCTCAACTCCCTTTACACAATCCACCACTAGAATAACACTGTCAACTGCTGTAAGTGTTCTGTAAGTGTCTTCAGCAAAATCCTTGTGGCCGGGCGTATCTAAAATATTAACCTTGTAGTTTTTATAATCGAAACCCATAACAGAAGTAGCTACCGAAATACCACGCTGTTTCTCAATCTCCATAAAATCGGAGGTAGCCGTTTTTTTTACCCGATTACTCTTAACCGCTCCTGCTGTTTGTATCGCACCACCAAATAACAGGAATTTTTCTGTTAACGTTGTTTTTCCTGCATCGGGATGACTAATAATGCCAAATGTTCTGCGCTTCCTAATTTCTCCTTGTACTGCTGTGCTCATGTAATATAACCAAATAAATGCCTACAAAGATAGGCTAAGTTTTGCAAAATACTGACTCTTAATCCCTCCTATGCAGCTAGTGCATTATGGTCAAGTTGTTTCATTATAAAACAACAAGCCTGCTAATTTATCGTTAGCAGGCTTAAGTTGTTAATCAGTTATCCTCTTACATTAGTTACCTTGAGGCAATGCGCCTTGTGGCCCTAAAACACTCTCGGCTTTTGCTCTTAATTCTTTGCCTAATGCTTCTTGCTTGTTAATCTGAGCCACCTGTTGCGAGTACATTAATATGTTGGTGTTTTCTTCAATCTCAGATTGAACACCACTTAACTTTTTGCCTTTAAATGATGCATAGTATTTGTACTTATCAACCGCAATATCTGCCATGGTTCTTATTAAGGCATTGGCTTTTTCAACAGCACCAGCAGCATAATAGCCTTCAGCTAAACGTACCATAAAAATATCATACGGCACATTTTCTTTAGGCATTACCT
>RDYC01000379.1 GCA_004293295.1 Bacteroidota bacterium | reverse complement strand
ACTTCTTTTTTAACCCATGCGCGAGCGGTTTCGCGAATTAACTTATGTTCATCACTTAATAATTCATCCATTAAGTAATAATCGGGGTGGTTATATAAATCAGGCTTATTGGCCTTGTGAAATTGAGCAGTGGTAACGGCTTTTTGAGTACTCATATTTTTTAAAATAGGGTGCAAATTTAATGTTTAATTGCTGATATAAAACACCCAAAAGGCTGTTTTGTGTCACTAATATGTGTTTAATTGCAAAAAAAAGTAACCTATGCTGGTAGAATTGGTTGATTTGGCGTTTTATGCTTACCATGGCTTATATGAGGCCGAGCGGATTAATGGCGGTGAATTTAGGGTAGATGTGGCCATTGAAACGGCCAATAAAGCAGTTTATCACACCATAAAAGATGTGGTAAATTATGAGGACGTGTATCGCATTGTAAAAGCCGAAATGGATATTCCACGCGATTTTATAGAAGAAGTTGCCAGAACCATCAAACACAACTTGTTAGCCACATTTACCGATGCCGAGAACATTACAGTAACCTTAACCAAATGCGCTCCGCCCATTGAAGGCATGAAAGGTTCGGCCAAGGTTACGGTGTGAGGGAGGCTTACTTAATGAGTGTTATTTTTCTTTTAAGAGCTTGTTTATCAGCGGTAATGTTTACAAAGTAAACACCCGGGTAATTTTCACCTATATCAATTGAAAGCGTGTTTTCACCTGTTGTTACGTATTCTTTAAAGCTAATTTCCTGACCTAGGTTATTGGTAATTGAAATATTTAGTGGTTGTAAATTGGTTGAGGTAAGTTTTAAGTTCACCATTCCATTTGTTGTTGGGTTGGGCCAAATTTCCACATTAAAAGTCTCTGCTTGTTCTTTTACACCAACATAATTAAATGGAATACAATCAGAAGTATCCGTGCAACCATTGGTTGATTTTATGACAACGGCATAAACTCCCGTTTTTTGTGGCACATAAGTGAAGTTTTTAGCACCAGTTATTGGGGCATAATTATTGGCACAATCTATCCACTGAAAGCTTTTTAAACTATCTTTAGCGTATAAACTATTTTTAGTTAAAACAACTTCATTTTGTATCCCATTCCTAACGGTAACAATTTGGATAGCAGTATCCGTATTGTTTGATTGATCGGTGATTTTCCAAACAACCTTATTTACACCCACATGAAAAAAGGAAGGCGCATCATTCTCGACTGACTTAATAGAACAGTTTTCAGATAATATCGGGCTTCCCAGGCTATCAATAACTTTAATACAATTGCTATCTGCAATAACATCTATGTCTTTCGGTGCAACAATCTGTGGTTTAATCGAGTCAGCTAATACAACTTCATAACTGCCGCAATTTCCCCCTGAAAAACAACTGCCCTCCCCACGAATAAAATAACGATTGGCAACACTTGCCAAAATGGTTATAGAGTCGCCATAAGCAATAATCTTACCATTGCAGCTATCTTTCCTCCAAACCCAAAAATCGGCACTATTTTTCTTAGAAATATGATTTATTTTTAGTTTAATGGTATCATTAAAACAAGTGGCATTTTTAACCACAACAACCGTTGGCGTATCGCTAAATACAATGCTATCACAGGAATTTCTTCTCCAAACATCTGTAAGTGTACCAAACACCCCATTTTCTGCATACCCATAGCCACCAAATACAAATAAATTTCCCAGCTTGTCTAATATCAAACCACAAGCATCCCTACCACCCGGTTTTGCAGTGAGAAAATCTTTATAGACACCCTCAGACAAGGTGGAATCACCATCCATCCAAGTCCAGGTATTGTTGTTAATATTGTACTTCCAAAATTCATTGCATCTTCCTAAATTATTAAATCCCCCAAACAAGAGAAGATCATTATTTCTGTCAACAATTGTTGAAGCCAAATAACGAGTGCCAGGACTTGTAGTATTCGTTCCGAAACCTTTACTGCCATAAGTAGCCTTTTGATTGTGTTTGTTACTACCATGTATCCATGTCCATTCGTTGGTTGCTGGATTAAATTTCCATAAGTCGTTCAAGTATCGCGTAATGGTAAAATAGTTGGTATCTATTTCACCAAAACCACCAAATAACCACAAATTACCGGATGCATCAGTCCACCCCATAGCTAGCCTTCTGGCTCCTGGTGCGTTACTTGGCGAAGAAATTCCCTTTTGGCCATAATTGGCTAAGGCGTTTATCTGCGATTTAAATGACACCCCGTGAATCCAAGTCCAATTATTTGTTTTTGTGTTGTATTTCCATAATTCTTGCGAATATGAATTAAATCCAAAACCACCAAATGTCCAAATATTGTTATTGTTATCGCACCAAATAGTAGGGTATAATAGGCATCTTGGGTTTGCTATTGAATCCTCTAAACCTTTGGTAGCAGGAGGTTGCAATGGACTAGAAATATTCTGGCCCTTCATCCATGTCCACATACCTGTGGTAATATCAAATTTCCAAAGATCATCGTAAAAATCAACATATGATTGTTGCCCACCTCCGAACAGCCAAAGATTACCTTCTTTGTCATGTGTTAAACCAGGTCCTAATCTATATCCAGGATTGTTTGTTGAATCTGCTATTCCTTTTATACCATATCTCGGTTTGGCGTAAGCACTATCCGACCCATGAACCCAAACCCATTTTTTGGTGGTTAAGTCGTATGTCCAAATATCCGATCTAAATGCACCGCCATACACCCATACTTTTCCATTCGCATCTGTCCACGCATAATGCGATGACCTGCTGCCCCAAAAATTCAAGTCGGATTGAACTCCTTTAAATCTATGTTTAGGTTGTTGATTGACCTTAGACGTGCCATCGAATAAGGTCCAATTTTGTGCGTAAGTATCTTCTATTGCCGAACAAAGTATTGTTAGCAGGATAATGATGAATGGAATTCTGGTTACAAGGCTCATTTAAAAACTAATTGCTGTGCAATTTACATAGAATTTATTAGAGTAACCTTAACCAAATGCGCCCCGCCCATTGAAGGCATGAAAGGTTCGGCCAAGGTTGCGGTGTGAGAAAGAGATACATAACATCATATACCAGTTGGAGCAAAAGTTGTTATTTCTCAGTGATTCCAATAAACCACCTCATCTGATTGACCTCACTTCATATTATCATTTATCATTTCTGTACTATTCTGCTTGACCTGGCTTCTTAAAACGAATGTCGTACCTATTCGGATTTTTCAGTCAGAATGTTTAAGAAAAGCCAGTTTGCTTTGTGGGCATATTTACCTAAGTAAATTTTATCGGCAAACGGACATACTTAACAATTTGTTTTTTTTCGATTTTTTATTCAGACTTTATCATAGTTATGTAAAACCATTTATAAAAATACCTAAAAAACATTCAGACCAGGATAATAACAAATAAGTTTGCTTTTGAATGTAGTGCATCAGTAATGAAACATCACACTTACTAACAATATTTTTATGAGAAACCTATTAAAAGTAAATATATTATGTCTTGTAACGTACTCTATTCACGTTGTTCTACTGTTTGTATAACAACTTATCGGGATACTCAATGCTGCTTACTACCATCTGTTAGGTAAGTAACTTTAATATCACCATTTAAACAATATAAAATAAGCAATATCACCAATATGAAAAAAAGAATAATCCTACTAAAAAAACACCTAAACAAATGGCTTTTTGTTTGGCTGCTCACATTAATTGGTATTTCTAATGGAAATGCGCAAATTAACTATTCGCTCACCAACCTAACTGGGCTAACCTACACTCCCATAGCCGGTGGCACTCTAATAAACACCAATGCGGGTTTAATCGCTAGCTCCATGTCTGGTAATCAAGATGATGGAGCTGCTCTTGTAACATTGCCATTTACTTTTACTTATAATGGAAACACTTTTACCCAAGCAACGTTTTGCACCAATGGTTGGATAGGCTTGGGAAATCTAACTGCTGTAACAGCCTTTGATGGAAGAACGCTCGGAAATTTATTTACAACAACAAATCCCAATAACACAATTGCGGCTTGGTTTAGAGATAATGCAGCAAATTTTCCTGCTCCAGGAACAGGTGCAATGGTACATGGTAATTATGGTACTGGAATTTATGCCTTTGAATGGAGAAATGCCAATGGCAGCGGATTTATTAATCCTGCCACTGTTACTACAAATTTTATGATTTTGCTGTATGGTCCTGCTTCAAGCAATCCTGGAAGAATTGAGTTATTGTATGGTTCTACCGTTGGGACACCCACAACGGGAGCGTCAATTGGTATTGAAAATGCCATTGGAGGAACAGGAAACTTCATCAATGCCTTAAATGGATTAACCAATAGTACAACAACTTCCACTGCTTGGCCGGGAAATGGCAATGGATTTCGTTTTGACCCATTCCCCCTGTGTCCTACCCCTACTTCGCAACCAACTGCATTAGTATTTGGCACTCCAACAAGTACTTCAATAAATGGTAGCTTTACTGCTGCTGTACCTGCTGTTAATTCTTACTTAATTGTTAGATACCCAGCCGGAAGTTTAACCGTTGCACCCATAGATGGAAGACCTTACACGGCTGGTGAATCTTTGGGGCTTGGCACGGTAGTTAGCATCACTAATGGAACCACATTCAATGCTCTTAATTTATCACCATTGACTAATTATGATTTTTATGTTTACGCTATTGGTTCGGGCACTACTTGCTCTCCAACTTACAATGCGGTAAATCCACTTACAAGTACACAAGCAACACTTCCTCCTACAAGAGTTGTATCCACAGCAACTGGCGGTTTATGGAGTGCTGCTTCTACCTGGGTAGGTGGCAATGTTCCTATTTCACTTGATACTGCAGAAATAGCAAGCGGAGCAACTGTAATAGTAGATATTCCGGTTACTACAGCACAATTGGAGTTATCAAACAATGCCACACTTTCACTCAATAACACCTTAGTGGATAGTGGAAACTTAGTTTTAGGAACTGGTGCCGTTTTGAACACTTTTTTTAGTACCGTTGGCCGCCAATTAACAGTTAGAAAAGATATTATAAATGCCGGCACATTAAATATGGCTATTCCTGGAAGCATTTTATTGTTAAATGGCTCTACCCCACAAACTATTAGTG
>RDYC01000011.1 GCA_004293295.1 Bacteroidota bacterium | reverse complement strand
AGTATTGGCCGAAGACATGCCTAAACAGAAAATTGACACTGCCAATCTGCCTATTTTTGAGTTTGAAACCATGGAGCATGATTTTGGTAAAATCAAAGAAGGCGAAGTCGTAAGTTTTGAGTATAAATTTAAAAATGTGGGCAAATCTCCTTTGGTTATTGAAGATGCTAAAGCCACCTGCGGCTGCACCAAGCCAAAGTATCCTAAAGAAGCCGTGCCGCCAGGTGGTTCTGGCAAGATTTCTGTCACTTTCGACAGCAAAGGCAAACAGGGCTTCATGCAAAAACCTGTTGTTGTCATTTCGAACGTTCTTGAGGCCAATACGTCCTTGTTTTTTAAGGGTGAGGTAGAGGTAATAGACAACAACATGGGGCCTCTCAACAAAACCGCCAACTAACTTTTTGAAGCTTTAAAGCTGGCCTATTTACTGTCCACTTCTTTTTTATAGCTTTTAAAAGCTCTGAAAAAGCAGTTAGCCATCATGTTTTGGCCTTCAATGGTGTTCAAGTATTTTTCTTCTGCCGAGTTGGTCAAGAAGCCTGTTTCTATGAGCACACTAGGCATAGAGGTTTTCCAAAGTACTAAAAAACCGCTTTGCTTTACACCTCTGGACGTTCTCTTGGCATAGTTTTTTACTTCAGACTCAATTTTCTGGGCAAATCTCAAGCTCTGTGCTTGATTTGCGCTCTGATAATTAGACATTCTGATGTAAGACAACATGCTGTTGGGGTCAAAGTTCTGGTACCGCTTTTTGTAGTCTTCTTCTTGTAAAATGGAGGCATTTTCGCGCATAGCCACCTCCAAATTATCCTCTGTTTTATGTGTGCCCATGACGTAAGTTTCTGTTCCGTAGGTACTTTTGTTTTTAGACGCGTTGCAGTGTACAGAAATAAATAAGTCTGCTTTATTGCGGTTGGCAATGGCTGCTCGCTCGTCAAGCGGAATAAAAACATCGGTTTTACGGGTATAAATAACCTTTACATTCGGAAACTCTTTATTGATAAGTTTGCCCAAGGCCAAAACAATAGACAGCGCAATAAACTTTTCGTGCTTGTGCACACGCCCTAGTGTGCCAGG
>RDYC01000378.1 GCA_004293295.1 Bacteroidota bacterium | reverse complement strand
TTTTAAATGCGGTGAAAGACATTGATGAAGATATTTTAAAGATTAGCAAAACGGCCCAACCAAGCACAACAGAGTTAACCAGGTATAAATTATGGCTTGAACAGAAATACCGCTCACCATATACTGGAGAGATAATTCCATTAACAAAACTGTTTACGGCTAATTATGAAATTGAGCATATTATACCACAAAGCCGATATTTTGACGACAGTTTAAGCAATAAGGTTATTTGTGAGGGTGCGGTAAATAAATTAAAAGACAACCAGTTGGGATTAGAGTTTATTAAGAATAATAAAGGTAGAATAATAGAAACAGGTTTCGGAAAATCGGTAAGGATATTTAATGAAGCAGAATATACTGATTTTGTTAATCAGCATTATGCCAAAAATCGCTCAAAGCAACGCAAATTAATGTTGGAAGAAATACCCGACAAAATGATTGAAAGGCAGTTGAACGATACAAGATATATCAGTAAATATATTTCCTCTATACTATCTAATATAGTGCGTGCTGATAACAATGATGATGGTATAAATTCAAAAAATGTGATTCCTGGAAATGGGAAAATTACAAATGAACTTAAAAATGATTGGGGGCTAAATGATGTTTGGAATGATTTGATATTACCGCGTTTTGAAAGGATGAATGCTTTAACGAACAGTAACACATTTACAACATATAATGAAAAGTACCAAAAATACATTCCAACTGTACCAATAGAGTTTTCAAAAGGTTTTCAAAAGAAAAGAATAGATCACAGGCATCATGCAATGGATGCTCTGGTAATAGCCTGTGCAACCAGAGATCATGTTAATTTACTAAATAACAAACATGCCAAATCAGATGTGCGATTTGATTTAAACAGAAAATTAAGGGTGTTTGAGAAGGTAAGTTATAAAGATGCGAATACTGGAAAGAAAGTAGAAAAAGAAGTACCTAAAGCATTTGTCAAACCTTGGCCAACGTTTACCGTTGAAACTAAAAATGTATTAAATGAAATAATTGTAAGTTTTAAGCAGAACTTACGTGTTATTAATAAGGCCACAAATTATTATGAAAGCTATAAAGACGAAAATGGAAATCTGATGCTTGATAAAGAGGGTAGGCCAACTAAAGCTAAAATTAAGCAGCATAAAGGAGAGCATTGGGCAATAAGAAAACCTCTACATCAAGAAACGGTTGCAGGATTAATTAAGCTAAAAAAAACAAAAACTGTTTCATTTAATAGCTGTTTAAACCAAGTTGAATTTATTGTAAATAAAGATTTGAGGAAATATCTGCAACACTTAGTATCTAGTGGTTTAGATAACAAAAAAATTATTACACATGTTAAAGGACTTGGGTTTAAAATAAACGAAATTGATTGTGCTAAAGTTGAGGTGTATTATTGGGACGTAGATGAGCAAGGTCTAGGAGTTAATGCCGCTTCTCGCTCTCTTTTGGATGTTACGTTTAACGAAAAAAGAATTGCTGAGTCAATTGCTGATACAGCCATTCAAAAAATACTCTTAGCTCATATAAATAACTATGTGGGAAGAAAAGATGAAAAGGGTAAATTAATTCCAGCAGAACTATTGGCTTTTTCACCAGAAGGTATTGAGGAAATGAACAAAAACATCATTTCATTAAATAAGGGGAAGTTTCATCAGCCTATTTATAAAGTGAGCACTTATGAAGCAAGAGGTAATAAATTTAGCGTGGGATTTAAGGGAAACAAAAGCAGCAAATATGTAATTGCGGCTAAGGGAACCAATATATTTTTTGCTATTTATGAAGATGTTAAAGGTAAAAGGTATTACGAAACTATTCCTTTTAACTTAGCCATTGAAAGACAAAAACAAGGGTTGTCTTCAGTGCCTCAATATAATGCTGAAAATTTCAGATTGTTGATGGTCTTATCTCCAAACGATTTGGTTTATGTTTCTGCTGATAAAGAAACAATTGACTTGAACGAATTAACAAGTACACAAAAGCAACGCATCTATAAAATTGTGAGTTTTACGGGTAATAGATTATATGCAGTGCCATTTGTTACAGCTAAATCAATTGTTGATAAACTGGAATTCACTCAGTTAAATAAAATGGAGTTTGATTTGAATAAAGTGTCAATCAAAGAACATTGCATAAAACTAAATGTTGATAGATTAGGAAACTTGAAGAAAGGGTGATTAAAAATGGCCTAACAGATTGTCATTTATACTTATTAGGTTTATCCAATAAGGCATAAATGACAATTTATTACAATAATGTCATATTTGAACAAAACATATGAATAAATAACTCCCATTTCTTTTTATACAATAGAATCGTTGAGCGTAAAACGTATGGTAAACAAACAAGAAAATCAGATGTTACAAAGTTTTGAATCGGTTGAGGAACAGGCCGAATACCATTGCCAACAACTTGCTAAACTTACACCTGTGCAACACTTAACCAGTGGGGTGGCCAATATTAAACGCATTTTTGCTGAACAGTTGTGCGAAAACAATTCCATTGATGACACCTTACAATTTGATTAACAATGGACATTTTTCTGGAAGTCCATAAGTAGTTTATCATTTTGTTACAACGGAATCAGCATCCATAAATACTTACGTGATGTCTTAATGCATCATGTCATACAGCTTGTTCTTTTTAATTTGGGTAAACAAACTATCCAGTTGGTTGCCTGATGCCCGAATGGATTTAGATAAGCTCAGTGCCTCATTGGCCCATGAACTGTCGTGTTTCAGTTTGATTTCTCCCAAACGGTATTCCACATCTTCGCTAATGTGGCTGAGGTTTTCCAAATCACCTGCAAGTTCATCACCGGCCACTTGTGAGAGGTTGAAGAACAACTCATCCATGCTCATGCCACGGTATTCTTCAAACAGGGGCTCAAAAGCGGTGGCTGTATCCGGCTCCGATCCACTGGCGGCTGCATAAGCAGCCTGCAACATGCCCCTGCCGGGTTGAAAAGCGGGCAGTTGTAAAAAGCAAATGCGGTGGTTTAACTCATGGGTAAGTTTAAAAACGGCTGCCTGTTGTTGTGTGGTGGCATCCTGGCTGCTGGTGTATGCGGTGTATATAAACGAAATGCCACTTAAAAAAAAGGATGAAATAAGCAGCATGCCAAAATTGCTGTTTAAAAAGCTCCAAAGTTTGGATTCGGCTTGGCCTAATTCGCTGCTGTTGCGCACTTCTAGGCGATAAATCTCTTCCGCCTGAATGCGTCTTTTTTCGTCATCGGTTAACATATCAATGTGTATGGTTTGGTATTATGGTCAATAATCTGGTTAAGTTAGATTGGTTAAACGAATATAAAAAAAGAATGCTGAAGATAAATAAAAAAGTCAAGGGTAATGGGCTAATGAAATGGAGAAATGGTATTGGGTACTTCATTTTTTTTATTATGTTGTGTATTATTCTAGCATTTAACCAATGGATACTACTCATATTCCTCATAGCAGAGAACAAGCTACGCTGTTTTTTGAACATTATGTAGCGCAACATGAAGCAGACTTAAAGGGCAAACAGGTTGTTGATTTATCAGCAGGTTCGGGTTATATTATCAATCTTTTTGAGCAAAAAGGAGCAGTTGTGCATCCGTTTGATTTATTTCCAGAACAAAATAAGTTTTGCCAAACCACCTGTTGTTTTATTGACCTGCAACAACGTTTACCAATTGAGGCCAATTGGGCTGATGTGGTAATTTTATCAGAAACGATTGAACATTTACCCAACCAGCTTTTTTTATTTGAGGAGGTAAGTCGTATTATCAAACCCGGTGGAGTTTTTTTATTATCTACACCAAACACCTCTTCGTTGCGAAGCCGTTTTTCGCAATTTATTGCCGAAAGCGAACATTACCGTTCGCCCTTACCCAACGAGTACAATGCATTAACGAGGTGGGAGGGCCAAACATCCGGGTATTATGCCAAAGTATTTATCAGTGGCATTTTACGGCTTAGGGTGCTGGCTGCATTAAACAAATTATGCATCAGCAAGGTATATCAAACCAAACCAAGTTCTACTTCGGTATGGCTCATGGTTTTTTATCCGGTTATCTGGTGGTTTAGCAAACAGCAGCTAAAAAAAGGCATTCGTGAAACACCACAGGCTGCCGATGCGTTGAGGGAAATATTTAAACTGAATACCTCAAAAAAGGTGTTGTTATCCAAACACCTGATTATGGAGTTTAAAAAGGAAGAGTAGGGTATAAGTTACCCTTAGCCTCAAGCATGGGCTAACAGGACTCGCGAACAAAAATTAATTAGACTGTTCGCAATAGTTGAACTCACGTTCTTTGAACACACTAGGCTTCACTTGCTCTACTAGCCAGTTTAGTTGTGATTTGCTTTCAATTTTAAAACACACGTTCTTTGAACACACTTGTGCATGGAATCAAACAGGCTCAAAAAAGTTGTGATTTGCTTTCAATTTTAAAACACACGTTCTTTGAACACACTTAAATACCATGAATCAGCTTGACGAATACGGTTGTGATTTGCTTTCAATTTTAAAACACACGTTCTTTGAACACACTGGTACACATTACCCGCTTGCATGCAGAATAGTTTTGATTTGCTTTCAATTTTAAAACACACGTTCTTTGAACACACTAACCAAAGGTTACATATTTGCCGAGCCTATGTTGTGATTTGCTTTCATTATTTGAACTCACGTTCTTTGAACACACTTCCACTGCTTTTTTATGTGTTAGCAAAGTGGTTGTGATTTGCTTTCATTATTTGAACTCACGTTCTTTGAACACACTTGTGATTTAATGGATGTATTACACTGGTAGTTGTGATTTGCTTTCATTATTTGAACTTACGTTCTTTGAACACACTTTTATATTCGGTATTGGAGATAGACTAAGGTTGTGATTTGCTTTCATTATTTGAACTTACGTTCTTTGAACACACTAACAACAATAGCACGGGTTGATGTTCCTATGTTGTGATTTGCTTTCATTATTTGAACTTACGTTCTTTGAACACACTCCCTTTTCGGCCCAAACGATGTTGCTTGTTGTTGTGATTTGCTTTCATTATTTGAACTTACGTTCTTTGAACACACTTTGCAATGAGGTTTAATACTGGAAAAGGATGTTGTGATTTGCTTTCATTAT
>RDYC01000377.1 GCA_004293295.1 Bacteroidota bacterium | reverse complement strand
TAACGACCAAAGTACTTATCTTCTTTATCGGTTCTTGTACCGTCTTCTAAAGGATACTCCTTGCGTAGAGGAAAATAGTCCATTTCATCAGCATTTAAAATGCGTGTTAAGTTTGGATGCCCTTCAAATTGTATTCCGTAAAAATCGTAAGTCTCACGCTCCTGCCAGTTGGCCGCAGGGAAAATATCAGCAACGGAGGCTATGGTTGGGTTAGATGCCGGTAAAAAAGCCTTAACACGTATGCGAATATTGTGCATAAAACTGTGCAGGTGATAAATGACACAGAACCGTTGGTCAGTTATTTCCGGGAACTCTGCACCGCATAAGTCAGTTAAAAATTGGGCTTGTATTTCGGCATCATTTTTTAACCATAACAACGTTTCTTTTGCTTTTTGAGGGGTAACAACGAGTGTTAACATCCCATATGGTTCTGAAATAGAAATAATGGCTTCTCCAAATTGATTGCCAAGTTTTTGTGCGATATGTTGGTTTGTTAATTCAGCCATGTATGCAATTATTGAATGCCGTATTGTTCCATTAATGCTTTGTATTCGTCTGTGTTGCGTCTGCGAACAGGTTCGTTCTTAACCAATTCTTGGATTTTCATAAAACCATCAATAATTTGTTCAGGTCTTGGAGGGCAACCGGGCACATATACATCCACAGGTATTACTTTATCAATGCCTTGAAGTACACTGTAGGTGTCGAAAATACCGCCACTACTTGCACAAGCACCAACTGATATTACCCACCTTGGTTCAGCCATTTGTAAATAAACTTGCCTGAGTACCGGACCCATTTTTTTAGCAATGGTTCCCGCTACAATTAGTAAGTCGGCTTGACGAGGTGAAAAGCTGATGCGCTCTGAACCGAAACGGGCCAAGTCGTAATTGCTACCCATAGTTGCCATGAACTCAATACCACAGCAAGAAGTTGCAAACGGTAGGGGCCAAATAGAGTTTGAACGGGCCAATCCGATTACTTTATCAATGTTTGTTGCAAAGAATCCCGGGCCTTCAACTCCTGCCGGAGCCTTTGAAATTGTTAGTTCTGTTGACATGCTCGATAGTTTAATCTGTTAGTTCCACTTTAAAGCGCCTTTTTTGATGATATAGACAAAGCCTAAAAGTAATGTGCCGATAAAAAGTAGCATTTCTATAAACCCAATTTGGCCTAATGCTTTGAAATTCACTGCCCATGGATACATAAAAATTACCTCTACGTCAAACATCACAAAAAGTATCGCTACTAAAAAGTATTTGATGGAAAAAGGCAATCTGGCATTACCTTGAGCTTCTATACCACATTCAAAGTTTTCAAGTTTATCAGCTGTTTTACGTTTAGGTCCTATGAGGTGCGTGGCTATCATGGTAGTTACCACAAATCCAGCCGCAACAAGAAACTGAACAACTAGAGCAAAATAATCAATAGAATTTGACATAATTAACGTTTGGATATTATTTCAGGCCGTGCAATATTAAGCAATAAATTGTTAAATCAACACCAATTTAACCACAGATTATGCACGATAAACTCTAAACAAAACAGCCGATAAAAAGATTCATTTTATCGGCTGTTTTAAAAAAAAAGTTATAAAAGTAGGGATTACATTTTAGGCGGTACTAATGATTGCATGCTGATACCCAATCCCACATTAAACAAGTGGTAATCAGCTAGGGTATAATCGGCATGAAGGGTAACTACCGCAAACTTTAGGCGAAAGCCAGCATTGGCCCTAAATCCTGATAATGAGCCTTTAACGGTAAATGGGTCTTTTAATTCTTGTATCTTAGCGGGTTTTCCGAAAGAAGGGTGGTTTGGATTGGTCGCATCTGCAAAATCATTGTTAATGACTACCGGGTAGGCTCCCTTAACACTGGCTTCTACCGTAGATGATTGATATCCTATTCCCAGGTATGGGGTAAATGGCCCTAATTTTTTTGAAATGATTAAATTGGAGGTCCAGCCTGATCCACTATACTCAAGATGTTGGTCGCTGTACACTTTATTAGGGTTTGGATTGTAAATATTATTATCGGTAGGTGCTTGAACGCTGTTGCTTCCGGTAAAAGCTACTTCTCCACTCATAGAGGTGTAACCGAACATGGCCGACAAATCAAAAGGGGCGGCTTTAATTCCTGGTATCCATTGTTTAAAGTCATGTTTTACGCTAAATCCGAACAATCCAGATTTGAACTCCCCGGTATTGATTTCAGGAATATACCTGATGCCAACCTCTGTACCGAACCCAACTCCAACACTAAGCTGAGCCAGTGGTAATGGGCCGAAATTAATTCCAGCTCCGGCTGGCATGTTAAACTTGAGTACAGATGTATCAGAGCCTGGGGCTAATGGGTTTTCAGCGCGCAGTTCCATTTGTGGGCCTGATTTGTTATCGCCAAGTGCTGTTGGGCTTAGGCTCGAGCTTTGGCCTTTAACCAAAGTTAATTCTTTTAAACCAAGGGTATTCACATCAAACTGTTGGTCGGCATTGGGAATTAAGCTAACACCAATATTAAAATTGAGGTTAAAGCCACCTGCACCAAGTGGTTTAGCTGTTTGGTACCATCCACTGTTTAGCCCGGCCCCAATTGATTTTAGGATGGGTGATGCATAAGCATTTAGCAATAAATTGGCATCTTCTTTACTGGCTTTTAATAATGTACTGGCATTGTCTTGACCGTACATGTTGGATGAATTTAATAAGCCAATTGACAAAAATGAGTAGAGTAGTACTTTTCGATTCATAAGATTGAAGTTAGTTTTTCAAAAGTGATGTTCTTTTTACTTTTTTCCTAATCAAATGTAAAAGGCACCCATGAAAGTAGCGATTATTTACAAAAAAAGCATGCCTTTCGGCATGCTTTTTTCTAACCTAAATAAATAAGCATTAAGTGTTATTTACAACCATACTTAAGCTTAGACTTTTCGTTCGTTTGGTCAGCGGATGAAGCATACGCTTTTTTGCGAACGGTAATTTCTATTTCAACAAGCTGATAGCCTGCCGGAACATTTAAGAATTTATTGGGAATCATGGTGAGTTTAAACCTGCCATCTGCCAACTTTTTCATTTGTAACTTTGGGTTATCGGTTACTTTTAAAAATTTAGCAGGTTCAATGGTAATGGTATTTCCGGAGGCAGAATCTTTTGCGGTTGCAATCATGTGCATGTAAACATCTCCATCAGCCAAGTTTTGCATAGTGCTTTTGGTTTCTGAAGTGTTTTCGTAAATCAACGAAGTGATTTGATCCGCTAGCATGGTAGAAGGTATTGAGTAAAGCAATCCGCGGTTTAACTTGGGCGGTTCAACTACCAAGTTGTAATCTTCTGTTTTAATATCGGGGTCTCCATATCCACCACCATCCTTAGGCTTAACTAAGAAGCTGATTCCTGCAGCATAAACTTGCGTAGCGGTAACTCCGTAGAACTGGGTAGGGATGCATTCAAAATACCAAACATTGGCACCTTTTGATGCATCTTTTTTCATGATTAAGTTCTCATTACTGCTTTTCCAGGGTTTATCACCTGTTCCATTGGATAAAGAATCAGCCCTGGTTTCTGATGGTTTCCAAGTCCAAATGTAGAAAGGTCCATCGGGATTAGATTTCATTTTTTCAGCTTCAGCATTTGTAGCCTTACTGATATCGCAATAAATGCGAACAGGTTGGTTTACATCTGGATTCTCCGGTTCTATCCAAGCTGCTTGGCCATAGGCAGCGGTGGTAAAACAGGCCAATACGATAATATATACTAGGTTTTTCATACAGGATTAATTTGATTTAGAGAATAATACATTGTACGACATGACAACCGAGCCTGAACAAGAAGCTCCGTAGCTAAAATTTAATTTTGGGGTTAATCCCAAAAGGTTTGAACCAATGAGAATACTTCCTACGGCATTTCCATTGGTATCCGTTAAATCAATTTTGGTTGGGTAACGGTCGTCATCAAATTTCCATTTTCCGGTAGCAACTGAAAAGAAGTTAGTAACCAATCCAACTGTATCAACTGTAAACGTATTGCCAACGCTGCTGAATGAAATATTTGGACTTTTGGCACCATCAGAGGTGAAAAAATCAGTGATGTCAATACTCTCTTTGGTTAACGACTTTTCGTCAATGTGTTTGGCCTCGTTCATCACCCATTTGCCATTAATAGATGCCGCTAGCTTTTCCGCACTGTAACTTGGTGCTCCAATTTCTTTATCGTAATCATACGGTTTCTCGCAGCCGGCAAACATCAGCAAGCCTGCAATACAAAAAAGTAATTTATAAGTGGTTGTTTTCATATTCATATTTATTAATTACATCCTCCACCTGGGTTAAATACAAAGCCTTTTATTGTTCCTGAAGCTGCTGGGAATTGGAGCACCATGCCATTGCAGTCCCAATTTACGCCACGGACTTTTAACGCTCCTGCACCCTTGCTCACCCCAATTCGTTTTACATGAGCAAGTCTATCACCTTCACAATGCATTTCGATGCGTCTTTGTAACCTGATTTCATCTAACAAGGCGTTGGCAGATAAACTATTTACAAACGCTTCTTTAGCTGTGCTTGGTTTATAAGCTCTTTTTATAATAGGTAATAAATCTTGTGCTGCTGAAGCCGTATTACCACTGATGGCATGAATTTCAGCCCTCATCAACAATAAATCAGTTACGGTTAAATAGGGGGTCGCAAAATCGTTTAAATTGTATTTGGTAGTCATGGCAAATTCTTCAGGTGTGCCAACAAGTATTTTTTTCACAAAATTCTTTCTCATATCAGTGCTGTCTCCGGTCATTATAGTAGCCAGTTCGTTTGAGATTCCCAGTATTGGTAGTTGTTCTCCTGATAGTATGTCATTCCTATAAATGGCTTTATAACTAGACCCCCTGCTGTTTTGATCGTACAATGACCCGGTTGTTATAAATCCAAAAACAATTTCACTTTCAACTTCATTCCTTTTAAAACGATTCAAGCTATCAGATAAGGTGTAACCGGATGCAATTACTTCATTTAGTAAAGGTAAGCTTGCGGTGTAATTGCCCATGGTGAAGTAAACCTTGGCCAATAGTGCTTTCGCAGCGTTTTTGTTGGCGTAAATACCATTGTTTTCTGGAAGCAGGTTGATGGCTTTATTAAGGTCGTTAAT
>RDYC01000376.1 GCA_004293295.1 Bacteroidota bacterium | reverse complement strand
ATATGCCCTCAAGATGTTTACATCTACCAGATTAATGCAACAAGTTTTAATGATAAAAAGTACAATTACTCCGGCTCTATAACCTTGTTGAGGTAATAACCTTAAGGAGTAAGTACAAGCTTTCACAAAAAAGGCACCTGATTTTTCAGGTGCCTTTTTTGTGATTCAACCAATAATTTTTTTTGCTGTTGAAGAATTAATGCAGCATTTTATATCTTGCTATTCTATGAGAGGGTTATTTCTTATTGTTTCGTGGTTTATCGCAACTTTTTACATTCATGCACAAACCACATTTTATGTGAATGGGGTTGCAGATGAAAAGCAGGATTATATAGCATACACGCATGCTACTGTTTATATGAATGCCAACACCGTGTTGTATGATGCAACATTGGTTATCAAGCAGGGTAAGGTGGAGAGCCTAAAAGAAAAAGGGGCTGTTCCTAAACAAGCTATTGAGGTAAATTTAAGAGGGAAAGTGATTTATCCATCTTTTATTGATTTGTACAGCCAATATGGTATTAGCGTACCTCAGCCCAATAAACTACCTGTTGGCCAATCAGAGCAGTTTAATACTGCTAAGGCTGGGGCATTTGCTTGGAATGAAGCTTTAAAGCCCGAAATCAATGCTTCAGAAGTGTTTAGTCCGCAGGAGGCTGTTGCATCGCAATACAGGGGAGCTGGTTTTGGAAGCGTATTAACCGCAAATGGGGATGGGATTTGCAGGGGAACAACAGCTTTAGTTAGCACATCAAATTCAACGCCTCACTCTAGCATTCTGGCGGAGCAAGTAACTTCTTCATTCAGCTTTAATAAGGGCACATCAAAGCAAAATTATCCTTCATCACTCATGGGCAGCATTGCCCTCATCAGACAAACTTACCACGATGGACAATGGTTTAAAAACCAAACCCAGGAAAAGAATATTTCGTTACAACATTTTGCTAACTTAATGGGTTTGCCTGCAATTTTTGATGCGGGTAACAAACAAAATGTGCTTAGAGCAGCGGCTATTGCAAAAGAGTTTAATGCTTCTTATATCATCAAAACAGCAGGAGACGATTACCAACGGGTAAAAGAAATTAAACAAACAGGTATGCCGCTGATTGTGCCGATAAACTTTCCGAAACCGTATAAGATTAATAATGTTTACGATGCTGATTTTATTTCGACAGCGGATTTAAAGCATTGGGAACTTGCGCCTGCCAACCTATATTGGTTATGGAAAAACAATGTGGTGTTTTGCATTACTTATGCGGGTTGTGAAAAGCCGCAAGATTTTTTAAACAACTTGCGTAAGGCGGTTCAATATGGCTTACCTAAGCAAGAGGCCATTAAGGCATTAACCACCACACCTGCGTTATTGATTAAGCAGCCTAACTTGGGCCACCTGCAGCCCGGAGCAACGGCAAGTTTTATGATATGCAGTGGCGATTTGTTTACAGCGGGGGCGCAAATATTAAAGCACGTGGTACAAGGTAAGGTACATGAGGTAAATGCCGAGGCATCTCCCAAGTTGGCAGACGCCTACGTTGGTTCATTAGGTGGTAAGGTTGTGGAATTTGGCATTAAAAAGGCACAAGCGGTTATTGGCAATGATACGTTTAAGTTATCGGTTCAGTTTTCATCAGGATTGGTATACCTGTTATTGGATGGGAAGGGTTTATGTGCATATACCGCTACACCAAGTATAGTAGATAGCAGCACTTATCCATACTCAATACAGGAGCTAACCGGTTTTATTAAGATTGCTAATGCGCAAAAACAAAGCTGTATGGTAAAAGTGAAGCCGGATACCACCGCCAATAAAACGCAAGAGCAATTGACAACGCTGCTTGCTGATAGTTTAATTTGGTATCCTTTTACTGATTATGGTTCGAATACATTGCCAACGTATAAAAAGGTATTGTTTAAAAACGCCACCGTTTGGACCAACGAGGCAGCCGGCATTGCTGTTCATACAGATGTGGTGATTGGTGACGGAAAAATACAAGCAGTTGGTAAATCATTATCGTGTGCCGATTGCGAAATTATTGATGCCACCGGTAAACATTTAACGAACGGCATCATTGATGAACATTCACACATTGCCATACAACAGGGTGTTAACGAAGGCACGCAGGCAGTTACCAGCGAAGTAAGGATTGGTGATGTGGTAAATGCCGATGATGTTAACATATACAGGCAACTGGCAGGTGGTGTTACTGGCGCACAATTGTTGCACGGAAGCGCAAATCCTATAGGTGGGCAAAGTTGTTTAATAAAATTAAGGTGGGGTCAAGAACCGGATAAAATGAAAATAACTACCCCTAACGGCTTCATAAAGTTTGCTCTTGGCGAAAACGTAAAACAAGCCAATTGGGGCGATCATTCAACAACTCGTTTCCCGCAAACAAGGATGGGTGTTGAACAGGTTTTTGTTGATGCATTTAACAGGGCTAAAGTGTATGAGCAAAAATTAAAAACAGAAAAAAATGTACGGAGGGATTTGGAGTTAGATGCGCTGGTAGAGGTGTTGAACAGTAAGCGGTTTATTACTTGTCACAGTTATGTGCAAAGTGAAATTAACATGTTGATGCATGTTGCAGATACTTTTGGGTTTAGGGTAAATACGTTTACCCATATTCTGGAGGGGTATAAGGTAGCCGAAAAAATGAAGCGGCATGGAGTTAATGCCAGTACTTTTGCCGATTGGTGGGGGTATAAGTACGAGGTTATTGAGGCTATTCCTTACAATGCGGCTTTGTTAACCCGAATGGGGGTAACGGTGGCCATAAACAGCGATGATGCTGAGATGGGAAGAAGGCTAAACCAAGAGGCCGCAAAAACAATAAAATATGGCCAGTTAACGGAGGAGGAAGCTTGGAAAACGGTTACACTTAATCCTGCAAAAATGTTGCGATTGGATGCTAATTTGGGCAGTATAAAGGTTGGTAAAGATGCTGATTTGGTGCTTTGGGATAATAATCCATTGAGTATTTATGCCAAAGCTAAGTATACTTTTATTGATGGCATTTGTTATTACAGTGCCGCTCAAGATGAACTCTTAAATGCACAAATTGCCCAAACCCGGGCAAGAATTATCAGCAAAATTTTGCTGGCACAAAAAAATGGCGCAGAGTCTCAATTATTTGTTTCACCGCTTGATGTAAATTACCACTGCAATGATTAAAAGAATTGGATTGATCTTATTAACCTTACTGGCAGTAAAAAACATAAATGCCCAAGTAATTCCTGTAATAATACAAGGGGGAACCATACATATGGGTAACGGCCAAATCATTAATAATGGCTTTGTAGCTTTTGATAGCGGGAAGATTGTTTTTGTGGATAGTGTAATGAGGACGAGCTATAAAAATGCAAGAATTATTGATGCAAAAGGCAAACATGTTTATCCCGGTTTAATATTGTTAAACACCATTCTTGGCTTAAATGAAATAGACGCGGTTCGTGCTACCCGCGATTATGATGAAACCGGAGAAGTAAATCCGAATGTGCGAACAATTATTGCATACAATACAGATTCTAAGCTTACGCCTACTGCTTTGTTTAATGGGGTTTTATACATGCAGGTAATTCCGCAAGGAGGTTTGGTTTCCGGAAAATCGTGTGTGGTAAAAACGCAAGCCATGAATTGGGAAGATGCTGCACTAAAACAAGAAGATGGTATTCACATCAATTGGCCGGAGATAAGCCGATTTGCCAATATCAGCGAGCAGGAATCAAGAATGTCCGTTCAACTGAGCAAGCTAAACCAACTAATCAAAGAGGCGCAACAATATCAATTTCAGCCGCCTACTATGCCGGTTAACTTAAAGCTTCAAGCCATGCGCCCGGTGTTGGAGGGTAAACAAAATTTGTACATCCATGTGGCAAGTGCCAAAGGAATTTTAGAAGCGTTGCAATTTGCTAAGGTTCATGGCTTACCCAAAATAGTATTGGTTACCAATGAAAGTGCTGCAATGGTGGCAGAAGAAATTAAAGTGGCCAATGCTTCTGTTATTATCAATAATGTGCATAGCCTCCCACTAAACGGACACTCTGCCATTGACCAGCCATTTAAAGCAGTTGCGCAATTAATGGATAAAGGGGTTTTGGTTGCCATTGGCCAAAGTGGAAGTTGGGAAAGCCGCAATGTGATGTTTAATGCCGGCACCTGTGCTGCTTACGGAATCAGCAAGGAACAAGCCTTAACATTGTTAACATTAAATGCAGCAACCATATTGGGCTTAGATGCTGCTATCGGAACCTTGGAGCCTAGTAAGCAAGCCTCGTTAATAGTAGTTGAAGGAGATGTTTTGGATATGAAAACAAGCCAAATAAAACAGGCTTTTATTAATGGTGAAGAAGTTGAAATTGAAAACACACAAACGGAGTTGTATAAAAAGTATAGCAAGCGGTACGGACTGGAGGCAAAGTAATCAGTTACTCAACCGCATTACCCGATAGGTTTCTCTTCTGCTCAATACTTGAACTGCAGCGGTATCTGTTAATGAACCATTGGCATTGTTGCGGGCAAATAAATAGTAATTTCCTTGCAGTAAAAAGCCAAAATCAACCACTCCGTTGGTATTGCTAAAGGCAAAGTTGAGTGGAATATTATTGATAAAATCAGGGTAAGTGGCATACAGGTAAACCACCGCATTGTTTTCTAAATTGTTATTGGTATTTCTGATTTCTGCCTTTAAACGCCCGTTAAAAGCTGATGTATCATTGGTAACAATTGGTTGCGGATCATCGGAGTCGTTGTCACTATTTCCGCATGCATGTAGCAGTACTGCGGCACTTAGGGTTAAAAAAACAAGCGTGACTTTTGTTACAAACTTCATGATTATGTTATTTATTTGTGCAATTTAATAAATTCAATCATATGGGCGTAAATCAATCCAATCCTTGGACCATTAAACAACAGCAAGTGGTTTACGATAACCCTTGGATTGCTGTTGTGCATCATAACGTAACCAATATAGCCGGTAATGATGGGGTATATGGAGTGGTTCAGTTTAAAAATTTAGCTTTAGGTATTTTGGTATTGAATGAGTTTAATGAAACGTGGTTGGTTGGGCAGTATAGGTTCCCAATGGATAAGTACACGTGGGAAATTCCCGAAGGAGGCGGACTAAAAGGCGTAGAACCCCTTGTTTCGGCTAAACGTGAAC
>RDYC01000375.1 GCA_004293295.1 Bacteroidota bacterium | reverse complement strand
GCCTCGCCATACAAATGGCAGCAGCCCTTCGGTTAATTACTGAACAAACTAAAGGTGTGGCACATTTTAATATTCCGCTTGATGAGCCATTATACTCAGGCAACCAAACCATAGAGGTTGATGTGGCATTGGAGCAAAAAGTTACCAATTGGATTAAATCGGTTAAAAAGCCCAAAAACAATGCTTACAACCAACAGGTTGGCTTGAATAAGGCGTGGCTAGAAGCTAAAAGGAGGTTAGTTATTATTGGCGAAGGGCCTATAAACGCTGACTTAATTACACCACTACTGAAATTGAGAGAACAATCAGGTGTGGTTGTTTTCGCTGATGTGGCCAGTAACCAGCATCCTTGCAACACTACCCCATATTTTGATCAGCTAATAAGCAGTTTGAATCCCGGTGCTTTAAACAATTTGAATCCCGATTTAATATTAAGCATGGGTGGCTCGGTGTTATCAAAAAGTTTGAAGAATTGGTTAAAAACGCAAAAACCAGCCACACATATTCGCATAAAATCAGAACCTGAACATATTGATACTTATGGCAATTTAACTGGAGTTATTGAAGCACCTGCACACGAAGTATTGAGGAATTTGGCTCATTTAGCACCGCACAACCAAAGTAACTTTCGGGCGCAATGGCTGCAACATGCAAATCAACTATCAACAAAAATTGACTCATTTATTCAACAATCTGCTTGGAATGAATTGCAGGCAACGGCTAAAATATTGAAACAATTACCTGATGCGGCACAATTGCATTTGGCCAATAGCAGTGTGGTGCGTTATGCAAGCCTATCGGGAAAGCTACCTCCTAGTGTATTGGTAAATGCAAACAGAGGAGCAAGTGGTATTGACGGATGCACCAGCACAGCCGTTGGAGCTGCATTGGTTAACCAAAGACCAACCATATTACTTACCGGAGACTTGGCGTTTTTGTATGATAAAAATGCATTGTGGCAACAAACACTGCCTAATAACCTGCGTATTATTGTGTTGAATAACAATGGTGGTGGCATTTTTAGTTTAATTGATGGGCCAACATCTGTTAAAAAACTTACCCCGTTATTTACCACACCCCATCAGCAAAATATTAAAGGTATAGCGCAAGTAAGTGGATTAGAATATTACTTTTGCGACAGTAATGATAAACTTCAATCGGTGTTAAATGGTTTTTTTAACCCGTTGGGTAAAGCGGCCTTATTGGAATTAAGGTTTAACATGGAAGAAAACGCACAAGCATTTAAAAATTTTAAAAAAATTTCAATATAACATGGAAAGTAAATTTAACTGGCAAACAATTAAAGAGTACAAGGAGATTAAGTTTTCCTTTTTGGATGGGATAGCAAAAATAAGCATCAATAGGCCGCACAAACACAACGCTTTTACACCGTTAACCGTAAAAGAAATGAGTGAGGCCATGGAAATGGCCAGACAAGATGAACAAGTTTATTGCGTGATATTAACCGGTGAAGGTGGACAAGCTTTTTGCAGCGGTGGCGACCAAAGTGTAAGGGGGCATGGTGGTTATGTAGGAGATGATGGTGTACCACGTTTAAATGTATTGGATTTGCAAATGCAGATTCGCAGGATTCCGAAACCGGTAATTGCCATGGTAGCCGGTTGGGCAATAGGCGGTGGGCATGTGTTGCATGTAATTTGTGATTTAACCATAGCTGCCGAAAATGCCAAGTTCGGGCAAACAGGTCCTAAAGTGGGTAGTTTTGATGGCGGGTTTGGTGCTGGTTACCTTGCACGTATTGTGGGGCAGAAAAAGGCCAGGGAAATTTGGTTTTTATGCGACCAATACAATGCTCAGGAAGCACTGGATATGGGTTTGGTAAATAAAGTAGTTCCGTTAGAAATGCTGGAAGAAGAAACCGTGAATTGGTGCAGAAAAATAATGGAGAAGAGCCCAATAGCGTTACGCATGTTAAAAAGCGCATTTAATGCCGAGCTTGACGGACAGGCAGGTATTCAAGAATTGGCCGGAAACAGCACCTTGCTTTACTACTTAAGTGATGAGGCAAAAGAAGGTAAAAACTCCTTTTTAGAAAAACGCAAACCCGACTTTAAAAAATTTCCTAAATTCCCATAACACAATAAGTTGTTTATATTTGCAGATAACTTTTAATAGCCAAGGGGTTAGAAGATTTAGTTATGGGGAAAACAATTGTTATTACAGGTGCTAACAGCGGAATTGGCCTAGCGCTTACTAAAGTGCTTACTCAAAAGGGCAATCATGTGGTTGCTTTGTGCAGAGATAACCCGAACAATAAAGCACTTATTGAAAACCTAAGCAAAAACAATAAAGCCTTTGGATTAGGTAAAGTAGACTTTATCGGGATTAACCTTAATAACTTACATTCTGTAAGGCAAGCGGCACACCAAGTGATTAACTTGTATCAAACCGTTGATGTGGTTATTTGTAATGCAGGTGTTAGAGATACTTCTTATTTAGTAACGCAACAAAAATTTGAGCAACAATTTCAGGTAAATTACCTGAGCCAGTTTTTATTGGTTCATCTGTTAATGCCAAGTTTAACTAACAGTGCCGGAGCAAAAGTTATTTTTAACACCTCAATAAGTGCAGAAAAGGCCACTATTAATCAGTTGGATAAATGGATGGCTACTGCAGTAATTAAAGAAAGTGCTTATGATGGCTTATTGAGTTACCGCGAAAGTAAATTTACGCAAATGGCCATGAGCAAGCACATGGCCGAACTGTTTCCCAATATATTATTCGCCAGCGTTCACCCGGGTGTTGTAAATACCAACTTGTTAAATAGAAATTATGGTGAATGGTTTAAAATAGCATCTTTTCCATTTGTTGCTTTAGCCATGGCAATTGGTTTGGTTAAAAGCGCAAAAAAGGCCACTGAAACATTTGTGCACCTCATTGAAGAGCCAACTTTTGAGAGTGGCACCTATTGGTTCAATAAGCAACAACGTTTACCAAATAGCATCCTAAACGAAAAGGATTATTTGAAACAAATTTACGAGCAAAGCAAAAAGTGGACAGGACTTTCGTAACCGTTCTTAAAGCAAAATCGGTTATTACCTTTCAGCAATAACCGATTTCTAAAACTCATTTCTTAGTTATTTTCCTTTAAAATCAGCGGCACGTTTTTCCATAAATGCTTGCGTACCTTCTTTAAAGTCTTCCGAGCCAAAGAAGTTTCCAAACTCATTAATTTCTACGTTATTTCCATCAAGTTTTTTCTCGTAATGTGCATTTACACAACGGATAACTGAAGCAATGGCAAGAGGTGATTTGTTTTTAATTTTTGATAAAATATCTTCACACTTGCTGATAAGCTGGTCTTGAGGTACAATATGATTTACCAATCCCATGCGGTAAGCGTCTTGTGCATTCATAATATCAGCGGTCATTAAAAACTCCAGTGCACGGCCTTTACCAATTAATTGGGCCAAACGTTGTGTGCCTGCGTAACCGGGAGTAATTCCGAGATTTACTTCTGGCTGTCCAAATTTGGCGTTTTCGGCTGCTACACGAATATGGCAAGCCATGGCCAACTCATTACCACCACCCAATGCAAAACCATTAACGGCAGCAATAACAGGTTTAGGGCATTTTTCAATGGCGTTTAGCACAGCATGTCCTTCGGCACTCATGCGTGTGCCTTCTTCCACATTAAAGTTGGCAAACTCACTAATATCAGCACCGGCAGCAAAAGCTTTTTGGCCCGCTCCGGTTAAAATTACGCCTTTAACTTCATGGTTGTCGTAAATGGCCAATACCGCCTCTTTAATGTCTTTTAGGGTTTGAATGTTTAGGGCGTTTAATTTATTCTCCCTGGTGATGGTGATATAAAGGATACTTTGCTCAATTCTAGTTGAAATGTTTTGACTCATAGCATTAGTTGTCATTCGGTGGTGTTAATTTTTAAGTTCTTAATTATAGATTGAATTTTGCAGTGCAACAATAAAAAGTTAAACAGGCAAAATGGAAATAAGTTATTCACAACTATTATGCAAAACGAGAGGTGAAGCCCCGTTAAATGCCAAAAGAAGTGGCTAAATATGTTGTAAGGCAATTATTAGCAATATAAGCCTGTTTTACAGGATAACCGATTAAGCCACGATGGCAGGGTTAAACTTATTTTTTTACAGGAAGTTTGCCGGGTGTTAGTTTTGTGAACTTAAATCCTCCAACGGGCTTAATCTCTCTTTCGAAATAACGTGCAAAAGCAGAATCTTTTTGTGTGTAGGCAAACACACTATCGGTTTCGTTTTTTAATGCAACAAAATGGGCATTGAAGTACCTTTTTTGCACCTTTTTATCCTGCATTTCAGTAACCGGATAAAGTTTAAGGTAATCCTTTTGCAACGCCAGTACATAACAATTCCAGTAATCAGCATACGTTTTATCTTTTACTGAAAGTACATAATGTGCATTATTTACCAACGATAACACGTAAGTAGAATCCAATTTTCTGAGAGTATTATTATCCATAAAGTCAGAGGTAAAATCTGCGCCTATTTGCAGCAAAATGGTATCGCCAGGTTTGGCTTTGTTAAACATGTTAAAACCTTTTGGCAACACAAATTGGTAATTGCCTTGCATGGCCGTTGGAAAAGCCTGTTGCTCTTCCCCGGGAAAGCGATCAAACTTGGTGAGGTTGCAAGAAGCAAGCACAGCAAGAAGCAAAACAGAAACCAAAAATTTCATGCTATTTGTTGATTTTATCTAAAGCCAATTGCAAACGATTTAGCGTAACCGTTTTGCCAAAGAGGGCTGCCATATCAAAAATTGGAGGACCGCCTGCCACACCGCTTAAACAAACCCTCAGCAATTGAAGAAATTCCTTATTGCTTACCCCATTTTTGGTGAGGGCTTCGTTATAACAAGCTTCAAAAGCGGCAGCATCAAAATGTTCAACAGGTCGAACCAATTGTATCAAATCTTGGATTACCAATGGGCTTTTATCATTCCAACGTTTGCTAATTACTGTTTCATCATACGAAACCGGGTCGATAAAAAAGTAGCTTCCCATTTCCCACAACTCTTTAATAAAACTGATTTTCTCTTTTATCAAAGCACAAACGGCTGTAATGTATTCATCGCTAAAAGTTAATCCATGCGCAGCCACATCCTTTTTTAGGGCTTCTGCAAGAATGGCATCGCTGGTATGCCTTACATATTGTTGGTTAAACCACTTGGCTTTGTTAAA
>RDYC01000374.1 GCA_004293295.1 Bacteroidota bacterium | reverse complement strand
TGATAACGATTGAATTAAATCACCCAAGGAAACCTCTAGTGTTACGTTCATTCCACCTTGTAAGTCAAGGCCAAGGTTTAATTCACGCTCTTTACATTCCAAGTAAGTGAATTTTTTAAACCCAAGGTTTACTAATGGTTCACGAGCAATACTGTCCAAATATGCTCTTTCTTTCAAAACATCGCCACCAGCAAACTCTTTTGCTTCTTGTTCCGCACGATAGGTAAACCAGGTAAATGATAGCTGGAATACACATACTACAGTTAGTGCGATAGCGAATAGCTTAATTGCGCCTTTACTTTTCATCTTTCTTTGTTCTATATATTAAAATAATGCTTTGGTTATCTAAAAACTTGCTAAGCGGGCAAATATAAGGGCTTAAGGATACTTTTACAACCTAAATGAAAAAACAGTTTAATGCCTGACTACTAGAGTCTTCTATTGGATTAAATGGTTTTAAAGCCGATATTATGATTTATGAATGGTTAAATACGGCAATTTTTATTAAAACAACTTGGCCTTTAATGATAGCATTTTTAATGCTGTTTCTGCTGCTTCCACTCCTTTGTTACCATGTTTGCCACCAGCTCTTTCCAGCGCTTGTTCTTGGGTATTGGTGGTTAACACCCCAAACACAACCGGAATATTAAATGCCAATCCTACATCCATCACACCTTGTGCACAGGCATTGCAAATAAAATCGAAGTGACGTGTTTCCCCTTGGATAACGCAGCCAAGGGTAATTACGGCATCAATACTTTTTTGTGCAGCTAAAAATTGCGCTCCTAAAGGCAATTCAAAACTTCCGGGTACGTGATGAATAATGATATTTTTTTCTTTAACTCCGAGAGATTGCAGGTACTCCATAGCGCCTGCAAGTAAAGCTCCTGTTACATCTGTATTCCACTCAGCAACAACAATACCAATGCAGTATTTTTTGAATGCTTTATCGGCTTGTAAGCTGGTAGTTGATAAATTTTTATGTTGTGTTGACATGGCTGCAAATGTAGTACAAATTATGTTTCTACAGGGGTTCTGCCAATTGTTTTATTAAAACAGCTTAATAACTTGGCTTTAGCCCTTTACTTATCCAATAATCAATAATGGGTTGATAAGGGCCGTATTTATGCTGTACTTCGGAGAAAGTATCTACATAGGGACCTTTCCCATAATCAATGGCCTTGGTTTTAGGATTTGTGTAATCAAATGTTTGGGGCTGGTTTCTTTGGTGGATATCATCGTTGTTTACAAATGCAGCAATATCAAGTGCTTCGGTATCTGTTAAAACAGGTTTTTGCCAGGTGGCTAAATCGTGAGGCATATTAGCCTTTATCCACTTGGCCTGCATAATTACGCGGTGCATACTTGAGCCTGGTTGGTAGGCTAATTTGCCCCAAAGTGGTGGATAGGTGTAGCCTGAGGAATCTGCTGTGTAGATGCCCTCTCCATCTGCACCGTGGCATCTTTGACAATGGATTGTATAAAGTTGGGCACCTCTTTCAGGACTTGCAGCCACGGCAGGAAACTTTATAGAGAGGTTTTTACTTCCAACAAAGGAGTCCACTTTAACTACAAAACTGTTTATCCATTTTAGGTAGGAAAGTATGGCAATCATTTCTTTGCTGTCGAGTGGTAATGGTTTTCCATTGTGTGGTCTTTGTACACAGTTATTTACCCGTTGGGCAAGTGTGATTACCGTATTTTCTCTGGCACGATATTGCGGGTAACGTTCATGACTTTTCATTAAGTTAAAGGAGAAGGGTTTGGTACCGGCCTGTTGATGACAGTTGGTGCAATTCATCTTGTTGCCCAAGTACTTGCCGTTTATACCTTCCGGACCAATATAATAAGCGGTATTTAGCAGGAGTTGCCTGCCATAAGCTACTGCCTTGCCGAATTCATCGTTGGGGATTAACGTGGTATCCGGCAAGATAATTTCTTCGTTAATAACCGATGTGTTATTTTTAAATGTACTATCCTTACAGCCATATACGAATAGTAACAACAATACGATGGCCCAATGCTTCATACAATTTGGTTATTATAAACAATAAAAGCCGAAATACCTTCCGACTTTTATTGTTTAATTAAGTATCTAAAACTACTTTCCTTCTTTTAGTGTGGTTGCTCTGGCAATATATTTTTCAATATCGCTGTTTTCTTGTGCATCTGAAAAATCGTTTTTGATGTTGTTATAGGCATCAATTGCTTCATCATACTTTTTTAACTCCTCAAAAGCGATACCCGCTTTTTTGTAAAAAACAGGCGAGGTTGATTTGTTTTTGTTCATTCGAGCTGCTTTCAGGTATTGTTTGGCACCTTTTTCAATATCACCAGACTCTACATAAGCATCTCCCAATAAACCTGCGGCAAGTGGGCCCACCAGCACGTTATCGGTACTAAAACCTTCCAACATTTCAATAGCTCCTGCAAAGTCTCCTGTCCTAAGCAAGCATATCCCTGAATAGTAATGGGCCAAATTTCCGGCTGCAGTTCCACTGTATTCCTCCGCAATATCTTTAAATCCTTTAAACTTTGCATTGCCATTTAGGGCCAATGAAAAAGAATCAACGTCAAATGCTCTTTGTGCTTTAAATATTTCTATTTGTGCTTCCTGCTCTTTCGGCTCAAAATAAAATTTCTTCAATCCAAAATAACCTCCGGCTATAACAATTACTGCAATAAGTGCTGTATTGATGTTCTTTTTATTCTTATTATAAAAATCCTCAATCTTATGAGTGGTGGTTGCTAAGGTTGCGTCTAAATCTAAATTATTCTTGTCTGTCATATCAATTAATAAGTCTTAAAAAATTACTCTCTAATAAAAGGATAGTCTGCTTGCACGTATACATCTTCCCAAAGTGCTTCAGGTGCGGGGTATGGCGAGTTCTCCGCAAATTCAACCGCCTCGTTCACAATATCCTCTATTTTTTGTTCAATGGTTTCAAACCATTTCTCATTGGCCATTTTTCCATCTAGCATGGTTTGTTTTACCACCTCTAATGGGTCTTTCTTTTTATACTCTTCTACTTCTTCTTTTGTGCGATACTTTGCCGGATCGCTCATGCTATGCCCTCTGTAACGATACGTCCGTATTTCCAGATACGTTGGCCCCTCGCCCTTACGTGCCCTTTCTGCTGCTGAAGCTATTGCTTCATGCACCGATTCGGGACGCATGCCATCAACCACAAAACTCGGCATGGCATACCCTGCTCCGATTACTGACATATCTGTGATATTGGCTGTTCGTTCAACCGAAGTGCCCATGGCATATCCATTGTTTTCAACAATAAAAATCACTGGCAGCTTCCACAGCATGGCCATATTAAAGGTTTCGTGTAAAGCTCCTTGGCGGGCTGCACCATCTCCGAAACTACAGATAGTTACCTGATCACCTCCTCTGTATTGGTCTGCAAGGGCAATGCCTGCACCTAAAGGAATTTGACCGCCCACAATGCCATGTCCACCAAAAAAGTTATGCTCTTTGCTAAACATGTGCATGCTGCCACCTTTTCCTTTGCTGCATCCGGTTACTTTGCCGTATAATTCTGCCATTACTTCGCGTGAAGGAATGCCTAAAGCTATTGCATGGGCATGGTCGCGGTATGCTGTGATATGCCTGTCGTCACTACGCGTTGCGCTGATGGTTCCGGCAACAACAGCCTCCTGACCAATGTACAAGTGGCAAAAGCCTTTGATTTTTTGCTGCCCGTACAGTTGTGCTGATTTTTCTTCAAACCTTCGCATCAGCAACATTTGCTCATACCACTTCTCGTATATGTCTTTCGTAAATTTAGTCTTTGCCATAATTTTTGGAAGAAGTGCAAAACTAATAAATTTATGCATTGTGCAAAGCCTTAAAATTATTATTGATACTCAGGTTGTTATTTTATTTTAGCTGAAATAGCCACCGCAATCTATATTTGTAAGCCATGTTATACATTAAAAATGTGCGTTTTCAACAATTTAAAAACTATGAACAAGCTCAAATTAATCTTTGTGAGCAGGTAAATTGCTTTGTGGGAAAAAACGGAGCCGGAAAAACCAATGTACTTGACGCCATTTATTACCTCTCTTTTACCAAAAGCTTTTTTAACACCCTTGATTACCAAAACATTAAACATGGAAAAGATTATTTTAGCTTACAGGCAAATTATGTTAAAAACAGCCTAGAGGAACACGCTTTGCTTTCTTATTTAAAAGGTAAAAAAACGCTCAAAATCAATAACAACGATGTTAAAAAGTTTGCAGAACACATTGGCGATTATCCATTAGTAATGATTGCTCCCAATGACCTGTTGCTGCTACATGAAGGCAGTGCTGAAAGGCGCAAATTTATGGATGGCATTATTGCACAAACAGATAAGTTTTATTTAAATGATTTACTTGCCTATAACAGGATACTTGAACAACGCAACAAACAACTTAAACTATTTGCTGAAAACAATTATTTAGATGACACATTACTTGATACTTATAACAAACAACTTACCGATTACGGAAACAAGGTGCATCAAAAACGATTAGCTTTTTTGCAACAATTTATTCCGGTTTTTACGCAGTATTATGAAAAGATTTCAACTTCGCAGGAACAGGTAAGTATTGCTTATGAAAGTGACTTAGCAAATAATGATTTAAGAACTTTGTTAAACCAATATCTTTCATCTGATATCGCAGCTCAACGAACCAATAAGGGCATTCATAAGGATGAGTTGGATTTTAAAATCAACAACTTTGCCGTAAAAAAATTTGGTTCGCAAGGACAACAAAAATCTTTTATTATCGCCTTAAAACTTGCCCAATATGAATATTTGAAGCAACATAACAACATCAAACCTTTATTATTGTTGGATGATATATTTGAAAAACTTGATCAACAGCGTTTAAATACTTTATTACAAATGATTGCACAAGAAGAGTTTGGACAAATATTTATTACAGATACTCATTTAAACCGATTGAAAGAGGTGTTTGAAGGAATGCCTGCTGTTGCTATTAATTATTATTTAGTTGAACAAGGAAATATTTCGAAAATTTAATGTACCCAAACATATGGCGATAAAACGAAAGGATAACGATCAAACATTAAAAGAAGCCATTGGTGATTTTTTTAAAAGTGAAAACATGGATGGCAAACTGGCAGAAACGGGTATTATAGCCAATTGGGAAAAAATTGTGGGTAAACTCATCGCAACTGAAAC
>RDYC01000373.1 GCA_004293295.1 Bacteroidota bacterium | reverse complement strand
AAAAAAAAGCCCTTTTCAGGGCTTTTTAAAGATTAATCAATATTAGCGGGAAGAGTAAACCTCATTTGTATACCCTCATATTGAACGGCTTTTTTTAGGTTGTTGTACCATTCATATTGTTCTCCGAGGTATTGTTTGGTCATTATTGCCTGAGCGTTATCCCCCATGTTTTTTAATAGTTCTTCAAAAGCGTCTTTTTGTTCAGGCAATTGTAAGGTGCGGTATTCTTTTAATTTTGCTTTTTGGGCAGCAATTTCAATGGCTTTATCTAATCCGCCAAACTCGTCAATTAGCCCAATTTTTTTGGCTTCCGTACCACTCCAAACGCGGCCTTGTGCAATTTCATCAACTTGAGCGGTAGTTAATTTGCGGCCCTCAGCTACTTTACTAATAAAATCATTGTAAATGCGGTCAATAAACTTTTGCATAATGGCCTGTTCGCTTGCAGTAAGAGGACGTGTAGGGGTACCCATATCAGCATATTTACCAAAGTTAACGGTTTCAATGTTTACTCCTAGTTTATCTTTTATTAGCTTTTCGGCATTAAGCAATAAGGCAAATACCCCAATGCTTCCGGTAACCGTGTTTGGTTGTGCCACAATAACATCGGCCGGTGCTGCTATATAATATCCTCCGCTTGCTGCAACTGCTCCCATTGAAACCACCACAGGTTTAACTTTTTTAGTTAATATCACCTCACGCCAAATTACATCACTCGCTAGCGCACTCCCTCCAGGTGAATTTATTCTAAGCACTACCGCTTTTACATTGCTATCATTTTTGGCCTTACGTAAACTTGCTACAATACTTTCTGAACCCATAGTTTCCTGATCGCCCTTACCACTTACAATATCGCCTACACAATATATTACAGCTATTTTTTCTTTAACACTAAAAGGTGTTTCTTTTAGAGCATCGGCAGCTGCTTTGGTAGAGACAAATTTCACGTCTTCAAACTTGGTTTTACCTACTTTTTTTGTTAAAATTTGTTGCACTTCATCTTCAAACAACACACCCGTTATCATACCTAACCTTTTAGCATCTTCTGGTGTTTGTATCAGTAAATCGTCAGCCATAGCTTGTACTTCAGCTACAGATTTTTTTCTACTGGCGGCTATTGCAGCTAGGTAATTGTTATACATACTGCCCACATAAGCTTCTATTTGCTGACGGTTTTCTGCACTCATTTTATTGCTAATTAAGGGCTCTCCGGCTGATTTATATTTGCCATGCCTGATTAATTGAGGCTCAATACCAATTTTATCGAACATGCCTTTTAGGTATGGAGTGCTACTGCTAAACCCATCAATAAGCAACTCTCCGGCTGGGTTAATATAAATTTCATCAGCTACACTTGCAAGGTAATAGCTATGTTCCTCCATAACCTCGCCATAAGCGATGATAAACTTTTTACTTTTTTTGAAATCAATAAGTTCATTGCGTATTGATTCCAATGTTGCATAATCGTTTGGTGAAATAGATAGGTGAAGGAAAATACCTTTAATATTTTCGTTGGTTTTGGCAGCTTTAATTGCTTTTATAACCTCGGTTAAACCGCTACTTTTGGTGCTTTCAAGTGTGGCGAAATTAAACTGTTCAAATGGGTTATTACTGCTTCTTTCAGGAATTACATAGTCGAGCTTGAGTTGTAAAATACTATTGGCTTCAATTTCTTTTTTATCCTCCTTGCCAGCTGAAGCAACAATTGCTCCAACCATCCCTATGGCAACAAATACCAATATGATGGAAGAAATAATGACACCAAGCATAGATGCCAGCATAAATTTAAAAAACTGTTTCATTGTATATGGTTGTTATTTATTATGCAAAGTTCAGTAAGAACTTGCAATTTACAGGTATATTTTGATAAGAAAGGTATAATGTGTGTTTATAGGGGTATAGTTATGTTAAACGGAGGGGCAGCAAAAAAAATCCTCCGGCTATTAACCGGAGGATGTATCATGTTTTTTTAATGAATTATCCTTGTGCTTGTTGTTGAAGGTATAATTTATAAGCAGCTCTAATGCGTTGCTGACGATTTTTAATACATGGCTTGGTAAAGGATTGACGCTCGCGCATTTCTTTTACAACTCCTGTTTTTTCGAATTTCTTTTTGAACTTTTTAAGGGCTCTATCCAGCGATTCGTTTTCTTTTACGTTTACAAATATCATATTAAATTACCTCCTTTCCTTTCAGTCTCTTTTTTTAAAAGGAATGCAAATGTATTACATTATTTGGTTTATTCAAATGTGTGGAGCAAAAAATGAGAAAGTTAGCATTTACAGCAGTGGAGTGGAAAAGTAAAGGGTAAAATCTTTTATTAATCATGTTGATTTATGGCTTCATAGGTTATTTTCGCCCAATGGAATTCTCATCATTAACAGCTTTATCTCCTGTAGATGGTCGCTACCATAAGCAAACGGAGGCTCTGTCGGCTTATTTTTCAGAGTATGCACTTATTCATTATAGGGTATTAATAGAAGTTGAATATTTTATAGCATTAGCCGAGTTGCCACTTCCACAAATGAAAGGTAAAATAAGTGCGGCAGATAAAAAAGCATTAAGGGTTATTTACGAGGAGTTTACAGAGGAGGATGCCCTTAGGGTTAAGGAGATAGAAAAAACAACCAATCATGACGTAAAAGCTGTTGAATATTTGCTAAAAGAAAAAATGATAGCCATTGGCTTTGATGATATTGCGGAGTTTATTCATTTCGGGCTTACATCTCAAGACATTAATAATACAGCAATTCCATTAAGTATTCAACATGCGAATGTACAAATCATGTATCCAAGCTTGGTCAATCTTATCAATAAATTGAAAGGTTTGGCAAAAAGTTGGAAAAATATTCCCATGCTTGCCCACACGCATGGCCAACCTGCTTCACCAACCAAATTGGGTAAAGAAATCTCAGTGTTTGTTGAGCGTTTGGAAACGCAGTTTGAAACCTTGCAAGCCATTCCTTATCAAGCTAAATTTGGAGGTGCAACCGGAAATTTTAATGCACACCATGTGGCTTTTGGTAAAATAAACTGGGTTGATTTTAGTAACAAATTACTAGGTGGAATGGGGTTAAAAAGAAGCCAATACACCACCCAGATTGAGCATTATGATAACTTAGCAGCTATGTTCGATGCTTATAAAAGAATTAATACCATTCTGTTGGACTTGAGTAAGGATTTCTGGCAGTACATCTCAATGGAGTACTTTAAACAGCAATTAAAAAAGGGTGAAGTAGGTTCCAGTGCTATGCCACATAAGGTTAACCCTATTGATTTTGAAAATGCAGAAGGCAATTTGGGCATTGCCAATGCTTTATTTGAACATTTGGCTTCAAAACTCCCTATTTCCAGGTTACAACGTGACTTAACTGATTCAACGGTGTTGCGTAATATAGGTGTTCCTATGGCTCATACTTTAATAGCTTACAATTCTTTACAAAAGGGTTTGAGCAAACTACTTCTTAATGAGCAGGCTTTGTTTAATGATTTGGAAGAGAACTGGGCCGTTTGTGCCGAAGCGATACAAACCATATTAAGGCGCGAAGGTTATCCTAAGCCTTATGAGGCCCTGAAAGATTTGACACGCACCAACGCAAAAATCACCCAAAAAAGTTTGCATGCATTTATTGATAAGCTTAAGGTGAATGCGAAAGTTAAAACAGAGCTTAAAAAAATAACCCCACATAATTACACAGGTGTATATTAAAAAAAACCAATTTTTAGTACACTAGTAAAGTGGCTGTGGATTTTGTTTTAAAAGCTAACAGCATTCATTTGTTACATTTGGTATTAGTTATTCTTACGCTAAATGATAACGGAGCAGGTTACACTATTTACAAATTACTTAACTTACGAAAAGCACTTTTCCAATCATACCATTGTTGCTTACCGCAAGGATTTGACGCAATTTGCAGATTTCGTTCAGGAGCAATTTGAGATTGATGATACCAATGCAGTCACTCATCAGCATATCAGGTCGTGGTTGGTTGGTTTGATGAATGATGCGATTGATGCCCGATCGGTAAACAGAAAATTATCGTCTTTAAGGAGCTTTTTTAAGTATTTGCTAAAAGAGGATTTGGTGCATCATAATCCGACATCCAAGGTTCAAGGACCAAAATCAGTAAAAAGATTGCCAGTTTTTGTTGAAGAACACAATATGAATAGCCTGTTTGATGTTAAACAAACATTGGAAGGAAATTCCTTTTTTGCTAACGATTTTGAAGGACAAAGAAATAAAGTAATGATGTTGTTATTTTATACCTGTGGTATTCGGTTATCCGAGTTAATTAACCTAAAGTTGAGTAATGTTGATTATTACCGTAAAACCATAAAAGTATTGGGCAAGCGCAATAAGGAAAGAATTATTCCCATTACAAAAGAGTTATCAACTGAAATTCAGCGTTATGTAGTGTTTAGGGAAAAGGAGGGCTTGCAAAACGAATATTTATTAGTACTTTCATCTAATGAAAAATTGTATCCCAAATTGGTATACAATGAGGTAAAAAAACTCTTAAGTATGGTTACAAGCATTGAAAAGCGCAGCCCCCACGTTTTACGTCATACTTATGCTACACACTTGCTCAATAAAGGAGCCGATTTGAATGCAATTAAAGAATTGTTGGGGCATGCCAGTTTAGCAGCTACTCAAGTATACACCCATAATAGTATTGAACGATTAAAAGATATACATAAAACCAGACACCCTAGAGCATAACTTATTGCCTGCTTCATGTTTATTAATTAGGGTATCGCAAGCTAGCAGGCGGCTTTCGGTATCCGGCTAAATAAAATTGCTATGAAAATAGATATTCAATCCATTCATTTTACCGCTGATTACAGGTTATTGGAATTTATTACTAAAAAGATTGAGAAGGTACAAACTTTTTATACCGGCATTAAGAGTGCTGATGTTTACCTAAGGGTGGAGAAAGATACGGAAAAGGAAAATAAATCAATAGAAGTAAAATTAAATTTAAGTGGTAATCCAATTTTTGCGAAAGAACATTCCAATACTTTTGAGTCGGCAACCGATTTGGTAATAGATAAAGTTGTTGCTCAAGTAAAAAAACATAAGGAGAAGCTAATGGCCAAACAAGTATAGCCTAGTTAGCTATTTTGATAAAAAGCCCGCCTATGCATAAGCGGGCTTTTTATTTTGGTTGATAATCAATACGCAAAAAAAAAAATTTGTATATTAA
>RDYC01000372.1 GCA_004293295.1 Bacteroidota bacterium | reverse complement strand
ATCTGTACCAAAACTAAATACAGGATAGTTGGCTGCTACATTTACCTTTGCTATTGGGCTATACCAAAATTTAAACGATGTTCCTTGCAAGGGAATTATTTTTTAATAGTTTACAAATTTTATACACATTGCAAATAAAACCCAATAAAAACAAAGCATGTAGGCTTTTACAACTTGTATAAATTTACTCTGTAAATTTACCGTATCTGGTTGATATTTCAAAATTAAACGTGTGCTTTTTTTATTATGAATTAAAATATAATTTCAGTTTTGTGGTTAGCATTTCTTGACTTTTGGGATAGCATATTGTTTTTCTGTTTAAACATTTGATGTCTTTTCTTAGTTCTAAATTTCTCCTTTCGATGTGGTTGATTTTATAGGCTGATGCAACATGTATTTTATGATTAATTAATGTAGTGTATGATGATAGTTTGTCGGTAAATATTTTCTTCGGATTTAATGCATGTAAGGTATCTATTACTTGTTTAATGTTTGCTTTGGTTCTTCTGCCTACCACAAAATCTATCACTTGTTTGGTGGTTTTGTTGAGTGCATAAATTATCCAACACTCTTGCTTTTTATTACCAATGTAGGTTCTTAATTCATCTACTTCATAAACTTTGTTGGGTTTCTTGTATTACTGGTTTTGGTTGTTGCTTGGCTAGTTCTGTTAGTTTACGTTGTACACTACTTTTTGATATGGTTAATATCCTGCTTATGGAACTTATTCCCAATCCTTCATTATGATATAATTTGATTTGGTTCTTTTTTGTCTCTTGTATTTTGGGTTTTACATAAGTTGTTCTTTGATATTTCTTGCAGTTTTTACATTGGTACAATTGGCGTCTTTTATAACAACCTTTTTTAATGCAATTCCCTTTACAGTATTGGCATTTCATGGTTTTTAGGTGATAAATGGTACACGTAGGTTTTTAAAACCCTTATTTTATAAGCCCTAAGCTATCGCAAATAAAAAGGAGAGGCTAAATAACCTCTCCTTTTTATTTGAAACAGCTTTAAACCGCATTGATTTTCAGCTTATTATTTTTTACCATTTTCAAAAGTGATGAATGGTACACTACCCGGAGTGATAATCTCTGATTTAAATCTCACGACAATTCTATTTTGATCTGAAACAGAAATTTTCTTAGTACCCCAAATCCAATGGTGTCTACTTAACTGTGGGTTATAAATTGCTCTAACATTTGGCATAGGAGTAAATTCGACAAAATACATTTCCTCTGGAGCCTCTGAAAAGTAAATTACTTTATGGTCAAATGTTGACCCTGAGCTATCTACTTCAGACATTAAACTTAACCATTTATCTGGGACTATAAATTTTCCGTCCTGTTCATTTGCAGAATCAACGTAGTTTATAATTTTTTCTTTCATGTTATTGTCGGAGGATATTGTAATCCATCTATCACTCTTGTTGTCAGTATAATACTTTGGCACATAAAAAAGATTGAGTCCTAACCAACAAAGAAGGATGATGCTCAAAGCTCCTAAGATAATTTTTCCTGTTGTTTTCATAAGTGAACATTTATTCAGATTCAGGAGACACTGGAGTCCAGGATTTGTCCTCTTGATTATAATTCCACATACCTTCTTTCCTTGTGTAAGTGCCTTGTTCATTCTTTTCCATATAAATTTGCAGAAATAAGTTATAGTGGCTCTGCTTACCCATTCCGGCAGAAAGATTTGAATAGTTTTTCTCCATGAAGCTACTAATATCACCGATTTTACTGTTGATTTGCATATTGAAATATGTTATTCCATCGTTTGCAGCATCTATTTCTGCTTGAGTTATTCTTTGACCATTAAAAGGATCAATTGCACCTACACCTAAATTTACAATTTGTTGCCAAGAAGATACAGCCGCAATATCAGCAGGCATTGTTCCCCAATCATTTTCTAAAGAATTTTGGCCAACAGCCCCGATCGCATCATATGCCTGATCATGATTCTTTGCTGCTTCATCTACTGCATCTACCGCTGGTACAGAGTAATCATAATTTCCAGTAAAACCTGTTCCTGTCCATTTATACAACGATGACGGCCCCCGGTAATTACCATAATCCTTATAATTAAAGTCTGCAATGGCTTTACCATACCATGGTAGTTCTTGATCTCTTCTAACCATTTGCTGCGTTCTATAAATCAATTTACCTGCTTTATTATAAAACTTTGAAACATACATTACTCCCATTCCTGCCGGCCCATGTTGATTACACTGACTTTCGTTATACCACTTTACTTCAATCTGAGGGTCTTTTTGCCCAGCTTTAAAGGAATATACGTAAAATAAATACTCTAATCCATCTAAATCTATACCACTTACAGGGCTATTACTAGCGAACTGATATGGGGTAAGCATAGAATAATTTTTAGTTAATGGATCAACAGACAAAAACCTTCCCAATCGAGGATTGTAAATTCGCATACCATAATCATACTGATTACCAATGCCTGACACTTCATTATCGGATTCCTTGCCATTAAATCCAAATGCATAGCTTGCTTTCACACTGGCCGCCTCTGCGCCTTCTTTTGCTAGTACATAGCTTGCTGGTAAGTCTGTGCAATGGTTGAGTATTGCTTGGTATTCTGTATAAGTGTAGTTGCGGTTGTAGTAAGCATTCAGGGCATTGGCCACTGCGGTAAAATTAGTCATCACTACTCCGCTATTGGCCAACATTACCATGTTTTCGTTTATGCTGGTGCAACTGATGGTGTTTACTTGGCTTGGTACTTCGGTAATGTTCAGGTAATCCAAATAAACTTCTTCTGCTGGGGTGGTTTGCCCTGGTGCCCATCCTCTGGTAATGTAAAACCGCACACTGGCTTCCGTGGCTGTAAATATCATTTCACGGTCAACATTATTTACCATGGCTATGGACATGTTGGCACTGGTGTATAATTCTTTAGGTTGGGCAGGTGCAAATATACTGGTATTGGTTAAACCAAAGGTAACCCCACTTAAGCGGTATTTTACTTTATACACCCTACCCGGTATGGTGGTAAAGGTGTAATAGGCTTGGGCATAGCGTGTGCTGGTTTGCATCATAAGTTTACCACTTACGGTGCTTAGGTTAACCAATGAAGTACCAGGGGTGCAACCGCTTGAATTGCAGAAGATTTTTGTCCACCCTGTTATGCTGTTAATGCTACCTACAGGCATGTTTACAACCTTAGCATCAAACTTCCCTTGTTGGTATGTTCTGCCCGGCAGGGGCGCGCCAAACGGTGAGTAATCGGTGGCACTCATTACCTCTGCAGTGTAGTGGCTAAAGTTGCTTGGGTAAATGGCTTCCACATCGTCTAAATAAAAGGTGGTGGAGGTGCCTGCACTGTTGTTTTTAACTATCACAAACTCAGCACTGCTGCCATTGGCGGTAAAACTTAGGCTGTAATTAACCAAGCTTGGATTAAGTGGGTTGTAACTGCTATTGCCAACCACACTCAAGCTGGCCAAGGTGCTGCCATTTTTAATACTGGCTATTAAGTTTGTGCCTGTTGCAACCGCAAACTTAACGGTATATACCTTACCTGATATTAGGAGTGTTTGGGTGGTGGCAATGCCGCGTTTTACTCCGCTAAAGTTGGCTGTACCGGTTACTTTTAACCTGCCATTCTCCAATACAACACTGGTTGGTGCCACTTGGTCATCATTTACAAAACTTTCCACCGTGCTGCTAAAATCAGCTTTAAACAGGGTGGTGCCGTAGTTGGGTACTTTTTTATCACTAATGGTGGCCAGTACGTTGCCCAAGTGGTTGCTTAACTCATAGGCTTTGCGCCCTCTTTCTACCACCAATTCGGTGGTGCTTACTGGCATTTCGTAAAGCAAACTGTTGTTATAGGTAACATTGGTAAACTGCCCATTGGTGTAGGTGGCGGTGTATTGCGCAGTGGCTATTACCACATTGGCTTGCTGCACGCCTAAACGGCTGCTGCCATACAAGTTCCATTCGTTTAGGGTAAATACATCTTTGTAAGTAGCAGAAGCTCCCATAAAATGGTTAATCATGCCCTGGTAAACGGTTGCCGGCAGTAGGTTTTGCATGTGGGCAAAGTATTGCTCCATGCCATTGGTGGTGCCTTCATACAGGTTATTGGCTTGTTGGTAGGTGCTGATTTCCGTTTTCTGGTATTTGGCGGCTATGCTTAAAAAGTGTTGGATGTTGGTGGTTTTTACTACTTCGGCCAGGTGGTCCACCCTGTCGTCAACGGTGGTTCCTCCATAGTTTAAGGCTAGCAATTTATCCCATACTGTAGTGTTGCCAAAATGGTTTACCAAATCGGTGGTTTTATTTCCGATGCGGTCAGCACATTTGTAAGCACTTGTTGATATACAAGTGTGCCCGTATTGAGGGTTGAAAAAGCTTTGCTCCAGCATGTTGTTCAGGTTAGCTGCATCCATCAGATACATATACAATAATACGGAATTAAAATTGCTATTGCCAAAGGTGATGCTAACGGTGTTTAAGTGGGTAATCAAGGTAGCCACATCAAGTGCCATCAAATCACTTACTCCATCATCCACATTGGTGTAGGTTATGGATGCTGCGGTTAACAAATCCTGAAACTTGCTTTCATCCCAGCGGTAAATGGCGCGTAAAAAACTTTCCGCATAACTGCTTTGCAGTAAACTAGTCATATTAACAGTTGTGCTGCATGCATTTAGGGAGTTTAGTCGCGCCCTAAAGCGGCTATCTGGATGATAGGCCACCACATTGTAGTATTGCTGCACTACCGTTGGATCGGAATGGTTTAACAATTGATTGAATACCTCTTGATAACTGTTGCAATCGTTTAATCCCATATTGTTTATTTTGGATACAACATTGGCGCTATTGTTATGCACGTTGGCATTGCTGTGGTTCAGGTGGGCCAACAGGGCATTTTCAAAGGTGCTGTTTTCCGGATAAGCTTGCGGCAAACCTATGGCATTGGCCAAGTTATTGGCTACGTTGGTGCTGTTTACCTCATCTGCCGCACAAAGGGCCTTAAAGTAGGCCAGTGTCAACTCCGGCTTAGCGGCAATGTACTCCGTAAAATCCATGGTGGTGCCTGAGCAGTTGCATAAATTACCAATGCTGTTTCCGTCTTCGCTGCCCACAATATCAGTGGCCACGGTTTGTTCATCTAAGTTCATTAACAACCAACTTAAATAGGCCGATCCCCCATTGAGTACATGCACGGGATTCATTTCGCGCAGGCGGGTTTCGTGGCTTGGAGCGGTGTTGGCATTAAACTGGGTAAGCATGGC
>RDYC01000371.1 GCA_004293295.1 Bacteroidota bacterium | reverse complement strand
ACCACGGAGGCCACCATATACCGCTATTTCGAAAATAAACACCGCATGTTGCTCTATATTTTAAATTGGTATTGGAGTTACATGGAGTTTTTAGTTGAGTTTAAATTGCAAAATATCAAGGACAAAAAGGAAAGATTAAACGCGATAATTGATTTGCTTACCGGAGAGCTTAATGAAAGTGTAGGCCAGTTTGACTTTAACAAGAAGTTTCTGAATCAAATTGTGATTGCGGAAAGCAGTAAAGCCTACTTAATTAAGGAGGTTACAGAAATAAACAAAAATGAGGCTTTTAAGCCGTATAAGGATTTATGTGCAAAAATTGCTGAAGCCATAGTTGAATACAATCCTAAGTATAAATACCCTCGCTCATTAAGCAGTACGCTTATTGAAACTGCTCACCACCAGCAGTTTTTTGCTGCTCATTTGCCTAGATTAACCGATGTTCAACCAAAACAAAAGGCAGATTTTACCAGTAATTTTCTCAAAGATTTATTGTTCCACGCCATAGGGTAATTGGTTAAGTCAATTCAGGGTAAGTTCGTTAATTATTTATTCTGGTAGCCTATATTGCGTAAAAGTTATTAAGCAGTTTATGCATGTTTTTTTTCATCCCAATTTATCACTGAGCCAGTTCTATCTTTCCGAAGAAGAATCTAAGCATTGTATTAGGGTTTTGCGGTTAAAACAAGGTGACGCAGTTTTTTTAGCTGATGGATTAGGTACCGAGGCTCAAGCAATAATTGCTGATGATAACCCCAAAAAGTGTTTACTAACTATTGAAAAGCTAAAAAAGCACAATCCTCAAGATGATCCATTGTTACATCTTGTAGTTGCTCCAACTAAAAATGCCGACCGGATAGAATGGTTTATTGAGAAGGCGACTGAGGCAGGAATAGCCCAGATTACTTTTGTAGAAACAGCCAACAGCGAACGCACAAAAATCAACTTGGAACGCTGCAATAAGGTAGCGATTAGTGCCATGAAACAAAGCAAACAATGGTTCTTGCCTAAAATCAATGATGTGGTGATGTTTGCTGATTATCTCCGCCTGTTTCAAGTGCCGGTATCTGCAAATCACCTTAAGTATATGGCTTGGTGCGAACATCCTCAAACAGAAACATTACCAAAGGTAATGGCCTCCAAAATGCCGTATAAACATACCAACGTCACCATACTTATTGGGCCGGAAGGTGATTTTACGGCAGAAGAGGTAGCTATGGCAAAGCAAGCACAGTTTGAGCCGGTAAGTCTAGGAAATACAATTCTGCGTACTGAAACAGCCGCATTGTATGCCTGTATGGTTGTTAAAACGTTAACATCATTACATAACTGATGAAATGGTTTATGTTGCCAAATCCACTATTTGCCAGTCGCTTAATTTTGCTGCTTTTGATTGTTGCTTTGGGCAAATCTTTATCTGCGCAGTTTCTTTTCCCGGAAAGTTTTGTGATGATACCGTTAGATACTAGTCGCAAAATTGTGGGTAACGTAGGCGGGTCATTTAATCAGCAAACACAAATAAATGTGGTTACTCAATTTGCCGTTAGGGCCGAGGTAGCCCAACGTATAAAGTCGGATGTGCTTACACTGGTTACCAATAACCAATTGATTAGAGATGGGGCGAAAAATATTTTAGGTGGAGGGTATTTTTTTGCGCGCTACCGCAGAAAAATCTCAAGAGTAATTTACCCTGAATATGCTTTTCAATCTCAATGGAAAGAGGTACGTGGATTGCAACAACGTTGGTCGGCAACAGTCAATTACCGTTGGCGTATAAAACGCAACGAAAAACTAACCTTAGCAGCAGCAGCCGGAATCATATCCGAATACGAGAAATGGGGATATGAAGGAGTACCTATTGAAAAACGCCCTGCTGACCTCACGCCTGTAGAAGTGTTTAATCCAAGATTTAATTGGTATTTCAGTTATGACCACGCTATTACACCGAAAGTTTGGATAGATGCGGCAGTCTATCATCAGGTACGCTTGGGTGAAACACTTAGCAGAGCGCGCACCGGAATGCATGCACGGGTAGGAATCAGGTTGTCGCAAAACTTATCGTTTATGGCAACATGGAGAGGGTTATATGATAAAGAACCGGTTGTTCCTGTGGGTAAGTTATGGTACAACATCAACAACGAGTTGGTATTTACTTTTTAAACCATGGGGTTTATTATATTTGTATGATGGCAAAAAAAATATTAATCATTATTACCTGTTTTATTATCACAGCATTTGCACCACCAACTGTGAAGATAGCCAAACTTAAATACAGTGGAGGAGGTGACTGGTATGCCAATAAAACGGCCATGCCAAACCTGATAAAGTTTTGCAATGCACAAATTGGAACCAATTTGCTCCCCGAAGAAGACGTGGTGGAAGTGGGAAGTCCTGATTTGTTTAATTACCCTTTTTTACATTTAACAGGCCATGGCAATATTGTGTTAAGCGCACAAGAAGTTGAAAATTTAAGAAAGTATCTCATATCCGGTGGTTTTCTTCATGCCGATGATAACTATGGGTTAGATAAGTTTTTAAGACGAGAAATGAAAAAGGTATTTCCGGAATTGGAATTTATTGAATTGCCTTTTTCACATCCCATCTATCACCAAAAATTTAATTTTACCAATGGATTACCCAAAGTACATGAGCATGATGGCAAATCCCCTCAAGGTTTTGGTTTAATTTATAAAGGTCGCTTGGTTTGTTTTTATACCTACGAATGTGATTTAGGTAATGGCTGGGAAGATGCTGACGTGCATAATGATCCGGAGTCGGTACGGTTAAAAGCCCTTCAGATGGGTGCCAACATATTGCAATATGCTTTTACCAGATAGGTTAATTTAGTTTAACCACTTTTTTTCTGCCAACAATCTGCCCTTGCTGGAGTACGGTTAAAAAATAAAGGCCATTGGGTTGATTGAAAGGAATAACGTGGCTGCCCGAAGTAAGGTTATCTTGATAAACCCTGGTTCCGGTAATATCAACCACCTCTACTTGAACATTGTGCAATTGGGGATTCAAAATTAAAGTAAACTCCTGTTTAAAAGGGTTGGGGTAAACTTGTAACATATCATCAACCAACGACTGTTTGTTTACGGCCAGTAGCGGGCTTGTATCCATGGCCAAGTGCAAAAATGCGGTAGTAGCAAACCGACTCATATTAACAAAATAAGGAATGTTAAAATAGGTGATGGAATCAGTCATTCTATGCCAGTTTGGGTTAAAATCATCCTCATCCGCATATTCTTCATTTACCGCAACAGCGGTTAAGTTATTTTGCCAAAATGCCCCATGATCGGTAGCTGTTTCACCGGGATTAATTATTCTTGGTTTTAATGGAACATTATAAAGCTTAACCACATTGAAAATTTTATCACCCAACAACAAGGTATTGGCCACATTGCGCACATGAATATCAAAAGAGCTATCATTATTGCTGTCATAAGCAATCATATCATGATTGATGTAGCCAATAAGATTATTGTTGTAATTAGGGGCCGTTGCCCTGCTTCCGGTTAAATTTTGCTCCTCCTCGTCCCAAAATGCAAAATGTAACGTCACCGGAAATTGTTTACCGGCACAAACCCTTGCAGCCTCTAAAACCGCGGCTGTTCCACTGGCATTATCATCTGCCCCCGGATAATGAAATAGTGGATTATTGGTGCCAACAGCATCATAATGGGCTCCAACCATTAATATTTTCTCTGCCCTGCGGCCCGGTATTTTTGCAATAATATTTTGTCCGGTGCTGCTAAAATTAATCTCATCAAAAGCAATACCCCATGAAGTTAATTTTTGTTTGATGTAAGTTGCGGTGAGAATATTACCTGCTGTTCCTGTTAACCTTGAAGTAATGAGCTGTGGTCCGCTTGGTGTGCTTACCGGAAGTAATGCCGTAAGCTGTTTTACATAGGTCAATAAAGAGTCTTGGTTCACCTCACTAGCAAGTTGCTGCACAATAGCGTGTTGTGTATACCCCTCAAAAGTGAACAATAAAAAACTTATTACTAGGAGCTTTTTCATAATACCAAGATACAATTAATTGATTAATGGTGGCTTTGTAACCTTTCTATTTCTTTTTCTGCCCTCACCTCAAAGTTTTGGATATACTCAGCATTGCTGTATTTTTTTACATTGGCAAAGTGAGAGGTTGCAATATGATTAAAGCCTAATTTTTTATAGATATAACCCATTTGGAGGCTGGCATTTGGTGCAAAATAATAAGGCGTATTTGTGGGCGAATGTTTAATCACATACCCATAGTATTCTGTGGCCTTGCTCCATTTGTTCAATTCATGCAATATTCTTCCATAGCGGTAGTGATATTCAAGTTTTTGGTAATCAGTCTTTAAGTCTTCAATACGATGTTGTTTAATCACTTCTTCTGCCCTTACATAATAACCGCCATCACAAAGCAGCCTGGCTTTTAATAATATTATATCAGGCGACATACCCTGTTCTATCTCGCGTTGTACATTCTTATCTTCTTCACTATTGCTGGTGCCATACTTTTTACTCATAAGTTTATAGGCATTCGCTTTTTCAGGTTCGTTTTTTACCAAGTAAAACCAATAAAGCCTGCGGTAAGCATCTTTCATAAATAGCTTACCCTTAAAGTTAGACGTAAATTTTTTAAAATGGATGTCGGCATCATCATCCAGCTTGTTCAGTTTACATAAGCCCAAATAATATTCTAAAGCTGGGAATGGTTCGTAGTCGGTTGTTTTTGGCCGGTTAGTGAGTACTTTAATGGCCTCATCGGTTTGGGCGGTTTTACTTGCCACAAATGCCCTCAAGTAACAACTCAATAAATTAGTAGGATAGTCTTCTGTGCTATTTTTGCAGAAGTTGATTGCAACCTCCTTGTCTCCAAAGTTAAGCTGCAATAGGGTGTAGTAAAAAATGGCATTTTGTTGGTCCAATCGTTGGTCAGGAGTAAAGTTACTTTTAACATATTGCTCCAACATGCCTACGCCTCCTTCAAAGTCGCCCTTTAGGCCTGCAACACTCAGCATCCAACGATAACTCCTTGGCGCAGTTCCAAGTAATGCCTTAAACATGCCTATGGTTTTCAGGTTATGCTTAAAGGTGGGAAATTTTTGCTGGTTTTCCTTGGCAAGGTTGTAAGCATTGCGAAATGCCAACATGGCTCCCACATACTCACTGTTAAATACTTTAGCAAAAGCAAATTGCAGGTACATTTCACTTTCTGAGTAAAGCCGATAAGGAGAAGAGGCAGGGATGCTGCGTATTTTATCGAAACGGGCCTCTTTTTGTAG
>RDYC01000370.1 GCA_004293295.1 Bacteroidota bacterium | reverse complement strand
ATTACCTCAGCACCAGGAATAGCAGTGGCTATATTAATTATTCCTTTGTTTGATACAGCACGTGTATTTTTACTGCGCGTTTTAAAGAAAAAATCGCCATTTACGGCTGATAAAAACCATATTCACCATTCGTTAATGAAAATTGGTTTAGGCCATAAAGAAGTTTCTATGGTGATGTATATGGCCAACGTAGTGTTTGTATTGATTGCTTTTTTAATTAAAGACAGCAGTACTACGGTAATTTTACTAATTGTTGGCGTATTGGCCTTAGCCTTGGCTCAGGTGCCTGTCTATATTTTTAGTCATAAATTACAGGATTTGGAAGCAGAACATGGCAATCTGATTCCTGAAGAGTTTAATGTTACCAGTGAACAACTTACTAAGCAAGAAAAGAAGTAATTTGCTTAACCTTTATTCTCTAACAAGAATTCAGCCATTTTCTTGAATGCTTTTCCCCTGTGGCTAATCAAGTTTTTAGTCATCAAATCCATTTGAGCTAAGGTAATATCGTAGCCATCGGGCACAAAAACTGGATCGTAACCAAACCCATTGGTGCCAATTTTTTCGTGAATAATTGTCCCTTTAAGCTCACCTTCAAACACAAACATCTCATCTAGCCAAAATAGGCATATGCATGTTACAAAGCGAGCCCTCCTGTTTTCTTTTGTGCTAAGATTATTTAATAGTTTGGTAATGTTAGCCTCGTTATTCTTAGCAATGCCAGCATACCGAGCACTGTATACCCCAGGTTCTCCATTTAAGGCCTCCACTTCAAGCCCTGTATCGTCAGCAAAACAATTATATCCCAATTTTTGATGGATAAATCGCGCTTTTATCAATGCATTCGCTTGTAATGTTTGCCCTGTTTCCGGAATTTCATCCAATATGTTTAAATCGGTAAGGGTAATAATTTCAAAAGCATCAGGCACCATTTTTTGTACCTCTATGGCTTTGTGTGTATTGTGTGTGGCAAAAACCAGTCTCATTGTTTAAACATTTTTTGTGCTGCTTCCCAAAGTGCTAATTTTAAGGGTTGGTTATTGTGGTATTTTTGTGCCGCATCTGCATTAATTACCCATGTTTGGTTCACTGTTTCTATTTGGTGAATGGCTAATTGTTTGTGTTCGGCTGCAAGAAGATCAGAACAGCCCCACAAAACAGCCTTTTTACATTTAAGTTCTTCTAATATTTGCATCAATGTGTATTCACTATTTTTACTTAAACGAAGCACCGCTACATCATCTAGGCTGAATTTGAGGGCTTTAGTAATAAAATTCATAATCATCTCTGCATTATCCTTGCTATCAAAAATTTTATCGTTGTAAATAAAGGCAATATACTGTTTGTTTGCACCGGCAAAACTTAAAGGAGGTAATGAAACCGGTTTGTTTGGAACAGGGTTGTGTTTTTCTGTTATAACAGGTTGTTGTACCACTACCGGAGTTATTTCAGGCTCACCATCAGCTTTGATTCCAGCTTCTTCATTACTTATTGAAGGTGGTTGCAGTGTATGATTCGTTTGCGGAATTATTATTTCTCTGGTATCATCTGCCAGTATATAAAACTCATCAAACAAATCGGCTAAGTTATCGTCATCTAAGTTCATTATTATTAATTAAAACAATGGCAATTTCAATAAAAATAACTAAAACTTCGCAAAGCAGGATTGAATTATATGATTTTGAGCAAGTGCAGTTCGGCAATGTGTTTAGTGATCATATGTTTGTGGCTGATTATATTGATGGGGAATGGACAAATATAGAGGTGCTGCCGTTTCAACATTTGAGCCTTTCGCCTTCAACATTTGCTTTACATTATGGGCAGGCCATATTTGAGGGCATGAAAGCGTTTAAAAACAACAAGGGAGAAGCGCAGTTGTTCAGACCACTTGAAAATCACAAACGCTTAAATATTAGTGCCAAAAGAATGGGTATGATTGAAGTACCTGAAGAACTTTTTATGACCGGATTAAAAACGCTGATTGATGTGGATAGGGATTGGATTCCTACCAAACAAGGCAGTGCACTTTACATCAGGCCATTTATGTTTGCAACAGATAATTTTGTTGGGGTTAGGCCTGCTAAACATTTTAAGTTTATTATTTTTACCTGTCCTGTTAATGCTTACTATCCAAAACCTATTAAGGTGGTGGTTGAACAACACTATGTGCGCGCATTTGATGGAGGTGTAGGTTTTGCTAAAGCTGCCGGAAATTATGGTATTAGCATGCTCCCTACCTTGGAAGCCAATCAAAAAGGATTTGATCAGATTATTTGGACAGATGGTCGCGAACACAAGTATATAGAAGAAAGTGGCACCATGAATGTTTTTTTTGTTATAGGCGATACTGTAGTTACACCAAACTTGGACGGAACTATTTTGGCCGGAATAACTCGCGATAGTTGTATTGCTTTGTTAAAACAAAAAGGGTATAAGGTTGAGGAGCGCAAAATATCAGTTGATGAAATTATAGATGCCCATAAAAATGGCCATTTAAAAGATGCATTTGGTGCCGGCACCGCGGCCATCATTGCCAAGATTGCTTCTTTTAATTACGAAGGAACTGATTATGCCTTGCCGCCAGCTGAGGAAAGAGTAGTGAGCAACTGGCTTTACCAAACCCTCTACGGCATACAAACCAGCACTGTACCCGATAACTTCGGTTGGATTGACCTGGTGTAGCCTTGCATGAATAGTCGTTGTCTATACGATTGATTTTATTAAATTTGGTATATTCAAATTAGCTAGAATGTGTAATCGTTCGTTACTTACTGTTTTTATTGTTTGCTTAACCTTGTTCTGCAAAGGGCAGGAGTTAATCTACATGCCTTACTTTGACCAAATTGGATTAAAGAAAGATATCCAATATTCGGTGACTAACTTGCTTAAAACTTATATTCAAGACAACAAAAAATATCGTGTTGTTATTCCAGCCCGAAACGATAGTAATGCCATTACAGCCGATCAAGAGGAGCGTGTTATTGAATATGCAAAAGGTATCAATGCTAAATACTACTTGTTGGGTTCGTTAACACGACTGGGAGAAATGGTAGTGGTACGCGTTAGTCTTTATGAAACCGCTAACAAAACCGAAGTATGGACCGACAGGCTTAAAGCCAGTTCCCCGGAGGATTTAGATCCCATTATCCAAAGAATTGCCGTGAACTTAGGCACAGCAAACTCAGCCTCAGCCAACGCTGATATATATGGTGTTACCAAATATGAGTCAAAGGAATTAAAGAAAGCAGATCCTAATTTTTACTTTGGTGCAGCGATAAGCGGTTTTATTCCCTTTAATGATATTTCTAAAGATCCAGTTGCCGGATTAAATGGCATTTGGTCGTATGATGCGCGAAATATTATCCTTGATATTAGGGGTTATTACTATTTTAACAAAACAACTGATATTTATGGGGTAACGTTTGATGTACTTTATCCGTTTAGTTCTGCAAGTAAAACTTTTTATGCAAACGGAGGGCTTGCAATTGGCGGAACAACTTTGGGTTATAGGGCTCAATCTGTCAATTACGGTTATAATTATAACTCATCATCAACAGCAGGTGGTTTTTTATTAAGTGGTGGTGGTGGATACATTTTAAATAGAACATCGGCAGCGCAATTGCGCTTATCAGGTAATATCGTGCATGGCTTTTACAAAGTTCTGGATAAAACCACTACCGGTTTTGTGTTTAAACTTGAGTTTTTATTTAAATAGTATGCGCCTTGCGAGTATTTTTTATGTGGTGGTGTTCGTTATGCTTTCTTCCTGCGGAACTACTTATGTTCAGTATGGTGATGGAAATAACAATGCTAACATCTATAAAAACGAAAAGTTGATCGGTGTTGGACGCGCGAAAATTGTGAGAAACGGCATCCCTTTAAACATTACACTTACGGCCAAGGATGATGCAGGTAATGAACTCGGCAAGGTTGAAGCTAGGCGCAAAATAACACTTGGCACGGTTGTTTTTGCTTTTTTACCCTACCCTACTTATGTTTCGTTATTATTTAATCTGAAGTTCGACCGACAAATTACTATTCCGCCTAATCAACAAAACAAGCTACCCAAAAGCAAATGGGATGATGAGGATAATGTGAGTGTTTGGGATTGAGCTTGATAGGTTACCTTACACGTTAAACCTAAAGTGCATTACATCTCCATCAACAACAGTGTATTCTTTTCCTTCTACACGCATTTTACCTGCTTCTTTTACTGCTGCTTCTGTTTTATACGTTATATAATCACTGTAAGCAATCACTTCTGCACGAATAAACCCTTTTTCAAAATCGGTATGAATAACACCGGCTGCTTGAGGTGCTTTAAATCCTTGGGTAATGGTCCATGCCCTAACCTCCTGAACACCGGCAGTGAAATAAGTAATCAGGTTAAGTAACTTATACGCTTCTTTTATTAACTTGGCTACTCCTGATTCGCTCAGTCCTAAATCATCTAAAAAGGCCTTGCGATCCTCATAACTTTCTAAACCTGCAATATCCGCTTCAATGGCTGCACTAATCATGATGATACCTGCTCCTTCTTTAGCCGCTGCTTCTTTCACCTTTTCTACGTAAGCATTGCCGCTTACTACTGAAGCCTCATCAACGTTACATACATATAAAACAGGTTTTGCTGTAAGCAGGTAAATATCTTCTATGTATTTTTTCTCTTCATCATTTATCTCACAATTGCGGGCCGATTGCCCCGACTCTAAGTGCATCTTAAATTTTAACAACGTGGCTTCAGCTTTAGCTGCTTCTTTATCACCTGTTTTTGCCGCACGACTAACACGTTGTAATTTTTTCTCAATGCTCTCTAAATCTTTTAGCTGAAGTTCGGTATCAATAATTTCTTTATCTCTAATTGGATTAACGCTGCCATCAACATGGATGATATTGTCATTATCAAAACACCTTAGTACATGAAGTATGGCATCCGTTTCCCTGATATTGGCTAAAAACATATTGCCCAATCCCTCACCTTGGCTGGCCCCTTTTACCAATCCGGCAATGTCAACTATTTCAATGGTTGTAGGCACTAACCTTTGCGGATTAACCAACTTGGCGAGTTCGGTCATTCGTTCATCAGGAACCGTAATTGTGCCTACATTCGGCTCAATGGTACAAAATGGAAAATTAGCGGCCTGAGCCTTGGCATTGCTTAAACAATTAAATAAGGTTGATTTACCTACATTGGGTAATCCTACTATTCCGCATTTCAAATCCATTTTGTTGTTGTTTTGGTGTTAGATAAAAGGTGAGTGGATATTGCTATTTAATAAATTGTTTCATATC
>RDYC01000010.1 GCA_004293295.1 Bacteroidota bacterium | reverse complement strand
AATTCCCCTAACAATTACATTTGCACTGGCAGTAGTTGGTGTAGAAAGTGACGAAATATTATACACCACATTATTATATACCAAAGCAGAGGCAGTATTAGATACATCTATCCTAATGCCATGCACGGTGCCTGTTGCACTGGTTGAGGTGGTTCGCAAAATGGAGTGAACAACATTGCTCCAAATGCGGGCAATCCCATAGGATGTATTTGTTGAAGCATTGTCTACAAAAATTCCCTGGCAGGTATTCGTTGAAGTGTGTGTAAGATTTCTGACCAAACACTTTGATACCTCCACATTTTTTTGGTCGGCTACTGATATTCCATATACAAGTGCGGTGCCATTTCCAATATCGTTTGGTTGGTCAGTTCCAATGATGGTGGTGTCACCATTTGCAGAAGTGATAACGTTATTGCTATCAGGAAATGCGGGTGAACCTATTAGTCCAATACCTTTGTATACATTGCTGATTTTTATATTTTGATACAGGTTATTGTGATTGCCTCCTGATAGGGATGTTGCAGCAACTCCTCCTCCTGCTGAGCTTGTTGACTGAATAATTCCAAAACTAGCCGTATTAACCCGTTGCATAACAATACGCGAATTTTTAATGGTATTATTAGAAGAACCTTTGGTTGGGGAAGAATTAATGATAGCATAACCAAACTCCATGCGTAATGTATTGTTAGGATTTAATGAACTATCTGCCACATCAATCCCATCAAAAACAAGATTATTACAACCCCTTAGCCTAAATACCGCATCGGTTGTGCCAACACCGTTGATGCCAACCACTATAGGATTGGGGCCAACACCTGATTTTTGAAACGTTATCGAATCTACATTCATGAGTAATATGGGATCCTCTACAAACTGGCTTCCTGCAAGCACATTAAATGTAGCCGGCCCGCACCTGCCGAACTGCTGAATTGCCTGAACCGCATTGCGGAAAGAACTAAAATCTGCTGCAACATTTCCTATGGTGTAGTTGCCTGATAACCCCGGACGCAACACATATACAATGGTATCATTATTGGGTTCGGAATCATTGAAATTATTGGGAATAGATGTCCATATTTTTATCACTCTTTGTGCATT
>RDYC01000369.1 GCA_004293295.1 Bacteroidota bacterium | reverse complement strand
CTTTTCTAATAGGCTCACTTGTGCTGAGTAGTGTTGAAGCCAACTGTTCAATCTCGGTTTTTCCCGAAGCTGCTGCCAGTTGTTGCAATAAATCGGCACATGCCTTTACCTCGTTTTTTATAGGAGTTAGGTAAGCTTCCCATGCTGCTTTTTTGGCATCATTAACAAATTTTTTGGCATTATTTTCCAGCTCAGCTATTTCGGTTTCGGTGGCAATGCTGTTATCTAAGATAAACGTTCTGAATTGAGTAAGGCAGTCGTATTCCAACTCCCAAGCCAAACGCTCTTTACTTTTGTAACGTTCATGCGAACCGGATGTTGAATGGCCTTGCGGTTGAGTAAGCTCGGTAACATGCACCAAAACAGGAACATGCTCCTCGCGTGCAATTTTTGCAGCTTTTTCATACGCACCAATCAATTCCGCATAGTTCCAACCCTTTGCTACTATAATTTCAAATCCATTGCCTTTATCATCACGTTGAAAACCCTTAAGAATTTCTGAAATGTTTTCCTTTGTTGTTTGGTATTTGGCAGGCACCGAAATACCATAACCATCGTCCCAAACAGAAATAACCATGGGTATTTGCATAACCCCAGCGGCATTAATGGCCTCAAAAAAGTGGCCTTCGCTGGATGAGGCGTTTCCTATGGTGCCCCAAGCAACTTCATTACCATTGTTGCTGAATTGGTTTTCGCCAATAGCAGCAGCGTTTTGACGATAATACTTGCTGGCATGAGCTAACCCAACTAAACGAAGCATTTGTCCTGCTGTTGGTGAAATGTCGCTGGATGAATTTTTTTGCAACTTTAATGATTTCCAAGAGCCGTCTTCGTTTAAAGAGCGTGTGCCAAAATGCCCGTTCATCATGCGGCCTGCACTTGCCGGCTCTGCCTCCAAATCAGTATGGGCATACAATTGTGCGAAAAATTCCTGCACGGTGTGTTGTCCAATGGCCATCATAAAGGTTTGGTCGCGATAATACCCACTCCTGAAATCACCGTCCTGAAAAACTTTAGCCATGGCTATTTGAGGCAATTCCTTACCATCTCCAAAAATTCCAAACTTGGCTTTCCCTGTTAAAACTTCCTTTCTCCCCAGCAAACTGGCCTGCCTACTGCGGTAGGCAATAAGGTAATCATTAATAACAGAAGCTTTAAATTGCTCTGCACTGAGCTTGGCTTGATTGCTGTTTCCCATAAATTGTTAGGATTCTATTCGTGTTCAAATATATAATCATTCGCTTATCCCGCAAAATACTCCACAACCCATGGAGATAATAATTTTGTTAAGAAACTTTTAAATATAAATTTATTTGCAATTACAATTAGGTTGCTTAAATTCGAGGTTCTGTTTTAAATCAATATATTTGGAACAATTTTTGAAAACCATATATAACTTTAATTTTAACAAATAAAACAAACAATAAGATGAAAAAACTAATCGTAACCGCATTTGTAGTTGTAGCAGGAACATTCGTTTCGAATGCACAAACGGTAGCTCCTCAAAAACCGGCTAACGGCCCTACTGCAGAAATTAAATTTGACAAAGAAACTAATGACTTTGGCGTTATACCACAGGGTGTTCCGGCTAGCTATACCTTCATTGTAACCAATACTGGTAAGGCACCACTTATCATAACCAACGCAAGCGCAACTTGCGGCTGCACTACACCGGAGTGGACAAAAGACCCTATTAAGCCGGGAGGAAAAGGTTATGTAAAAGCAACTTATAACGCTGCATCGCCTGGTCCATTTACAAAAGCGGTAACGGTAACTTCAAATGCTGCTGGCCGCGAATCAGTTACTTTAACCCTTAAAGGAGACGTTAAAACAGCCGCTCAGGGTGAGGCAGTTCCTCAAAAGAACAATTAAAATTTAAGAGTATTTAACCTGTAACCTGTAGGCATTAGCTTACAGGTTATTTTTTAGTATTGATAGATGAAAAAGTTTTTTTTCTTTTTACAATTCGCGATGTTACTGTCCATTGGTGTGTTTGCCCAAACGGATACCATGCCGGTAATCAAGTTCGATAAAACAGAACATGACTTTGGAAAGATAAAAGAAGGAACATTGGCTTCGTATTCCTTTGTTTTTTATAATAAGGGGGCAGGCCCACTTATATTAAAAGATGTTCACGCAAGTTGTGGATGCACCACACCGGAATGGCCAAGAGAACCAATTATGCCGGGTGGCAAAGCTATTATTAAAGCAGCATTTAACTCCTATGGCAGGCCAGGTATGTTTACTAAATACATTACTGTTAAATCTAACGCTGGGCCTGATATAACGCTCACCATAAAAGGAGAAGTGTTGGTTAACGTTCCAGATCCTGTATCGCCAATGGTTAATCCTTATAAAGAATAATCAGTTTATGAAATAACCGAAACGCCCTGATAATTTTATCAGGGCGTTTTGTTTTAAGCCATAGAGTGTTACTTTTGTCCACTTTAATAATAAAATTTATGATCATAGGAGTTCCTAAAGAGATTAAGAATAACGAAAATCGTGTTGGATTAACACCAGCGGGCGTTTCATCATTAGTTAAAGCTGGTCACCAGTTGTTTGTTCAGGCAACTGCCGGAAACGGAAGTGGATTTAGCGACAAAGAATATACCGAAGCCGGTGCCAGTATTCTGCCAACTATTAACGATGTGTATGCCAAGGCTGAAATGATTATTAAAGTGAAAGAGCCGATTGAGCAAGAATATCCTTTAATTAAAGAGGGCCAATTATTATTTACTTATTTTCACTTCGCTTCTTATGAGCCGTTAACCCATGCTATGATTAAAAGCAAGGCTGTTTGCTTGGCTTACGAAACAGTTGAAAAACCGGATCGCAGTTTACCTTTATTGGTTCCCATGAGCGAAGTTGCAGGAAGAATGAGTGTGCAAGAAGGTGCTAAATACTTAGAAAAACCAATGGGAGGAAGAGGAATATTACTTGGTGGAGTTCCGGGAGTTCGCCCTGCCTCTGTGCTTGTTTTGGGTGGTGGAATAGTTGGTACCCAAGCAGCCAAAATGGCTGCAGGATTGGGAGCCGATGTTACCATTATGGATATTTCTTTGCCACGTTTGCGTCAATTGGACGATTTATTACCTGCTAACGTGAAAACAGTTTACTCCAATGAATACAACATTCGTGAAGCAATTAAATACGCAGATTTAATTGTAGGAGCAGTGTTGATACCGGGAGCTAAAGCACCTGCTTTAATAACCAAAGACATGTTGGTTACCATGCGTCCGGGTACCGTGATGGTTGATGTGGCTATTGATCAAGGTGGATGTTTTGAAACCTCAAAAGCAACCACACACCAAGACCCAATTTATGTGGTTGATGGTGTAATTCATTATTGTGTAGCAAATATGCCTGGAGCAGTGCCTTATACCTCAACACTTGCATTAACCAACGCCACATTACCCTATGCATTGCAATTAGCCAACAAAGGTTGGAAAAAAGCATGCACTGAAAACAAAGAGCTGGAATTGGGATTAAATGTGGTGGATGGAAAAGTAGTATACCAAGGTGTTGCCGAAGCATTTGGGTTGCCTTATGTTGATGTAAAAAGTGTACTTAACTAATCCAACAACAATACATAACTTGCTTAAGGCTACCTCAAAAAGGTAGCCTTATTTGTTTAAAATGGAGAGAATCTTTTCAGTACTTTTTAACCCATGTCCACTAAACAAACTCACAATAACTTCATGAGCAGAAGCTGTGGTCAAATAATTGCGAACCCCTGCAATTGTTGCGGCACTCGTAGGCTCAATATAAAATCCCATACCGCCACATAATTGCAATGCTGCCACAATTTCTTCCTCTGTAACGGTAATTATTTTCCCATGAGTGGCCTCAATAATGTCAAGAATCAATGGTCCCTGAACGGGTGATGCAATAGCGATACCTTCAGCAATAGTAGGTTTTATATCAGCATAAACGGCTGCTTTGGTTTGCTGGATAAACGAGTGATATAATGGGGCACAATTTGCAGTTTGTATCCCAATAATTCTGGGCATTTTATCAATGATGTTGCTTTGTAATAAGTGGTAAAGGCCCAAATAGCAACCAATAACCAGGGTACCGTTTCCTGCGGGTAGCACCAAAGTATCCGGTGCTTGCCAATCCAATTGTTCACACACTTCATAAGCAAAGGTTTTGGTGCCTTGGTAAAAGCCTTGGTGGTAACAGTGGCTGGCGTAATAAACATGCTTAGCTCTTTCAATCGCAGCTTTAGCGGTATCTTCCCTTGTTCCTTCTACCAAAACAATTTCAGCACCATACATCCGAATCTGTGCCAGTTTTGCAGAAGCCGTTTGTGCCGGCACATAAATTTCGCAAGCCATTTTAGCGTGTGCTGCATAAGCAGCAATGGCGCAGCCGGCATTGCCGCTGCTATCTTGTACTACCTGCTTTACACCTGCCTCTCTGGCCATGCTGATGAGCACACTTGCTCCCCTATCCTTATACGAACCTGTGGGAAACAATTGTTCTTGTTTAATATGTACCACTTTGCCATCTAGTGCAATTGGCAGTAATGGGGTAAATCCCTCACCTAAACTAACGGCATTTTTTGCCCCAAGTGGCAGGAAGTTTTCATAACGCCATAACGATTGAATCTTAGCATTAACCAGTTGTTTTATAAAAGGTTTACCATGATATAAAGCCAGTAAATCTGACAAATTAAAGGGGGCATTCTGTATTGTTTTTGTTTCCAAGCGATGAAAAATAAATAGACTTAAAACAATCTTAAAATACTCTAAATGAGGCTGTTTTAAGAAAAGGTTAAACATTACCGACACTACTTTTGAGTAACAAAAGCAATGACAAGTATAGTTACAATATTAAATGTTCAGGCAATGAAAACAAGATTTACACACCACCAATTACCCATAAAAGGGTTCATGTTACAAGCCCTGTTCGTTTTTGGCTTGTTTAGTAGTTTTACAGCCGAAGCCACCCATTTGGCAGGAGGGGATATTGAGTACAGGTGCATCGGTTTTAGACGTTGGGAGATTAGTTTGGTAGTTTATCGGGATTGTTCCCCTACCAGTATTCAAATGCCGGGTTGTCCAAATGGTGGTACCGGATTTGTTAATTGTACCAAAACACTAACCGTAGTACCCGCTAAAACCCTTGCCGGAGGAGGCTTAAATCCCAATGGTTGCACAGCTCCGGTGCCTTCTATTTCAGTTACGGTTACAGCATGGAAGTTAGAAGACGTGGGCAAAAGTACCCTTGGTATTTGTCCCACAGCAAAAAACATTTGTACCAATCGTGGTACCGTTATTGCAGGTACCCAAAACCCCTCGCTTGAAGGTTATTATTACAGGGGTATTTTAGACATGAGCAGCCCGGTATTTAATAACGCATGTCCATACTGGGAAGTGATTTGGTCGGAACCCGCAC
>RDYC01000368.1 GCA_004293295.1 Bacteroidota bacterium | reverse complement strand
GGTAAAAGTAAAATACACTGGCATAAATACGAACAACACTACGATAACATCAGAAATGATATTGAGCGCACAATAAATGGGTTTGAAAATTACAATGAGCGCGTGAGGATACCGGGAGGGTTTTATCTACCCAATGGCTCAAGAGAAGGAAAGTTTAACACCTTTAGTGGGAAAGCCAATTTTAATGTGGCTAAAGTTACTTTTAATCAATTGCAGCCTCATGAGTTGATGATGATGACCATACGAACACACGATCAGTTTAATACCACTATTTATGGACTTGACGACCGTTACCGCGGCATCTACAACGAGCGCAGGGTGGTGTTGATGAACGAACGTGACATGGCTAAGCAAGGTTTACAGCATGGCGACTTGGTAGATATATACAATTACCACGGTGGCAGCACACGTGTGGCACGTAAGTTTATGGTAATTCAATACAATATCCCCGAACAATGCACAGCTACCTATTTTCCTGAAACCAATGTGTTGGTGCCCATAGATTCAGTTGCTGAAAAAAGCAATACACCAACCAGTAAGTTTGTGGTGATAGCGCTTAAAAAGCACTTGCCCTAACACCGTTAAATATTTCCGGGAAAAGGGTCTTCGAATGTTGCTTTTTTGTTAAACTGTTTTATTTCATCGTCCTGCAATAAACAAGCTTCTAGTTGGGTAATCATTTGTTGTTTATCAACGTATTGGCCGATAAACACCAACTCATTCATTCGGTCACCCCATTGTTTGCTCCATTTGCCCTCAATATAATCCATGTTTTCAACAAATGTTTCGTATTTCATGCGTTCAGCAAAAGGCATACTGGCCCACCAAACACCTGCCCGCTCCAATCGTGAACTGCCTCCTGCTTGGCTAAAGTTAATGGCATCATTCGGGCGAGAAGCCAACCAGAATAATCCTTTTGATCGGATAACACCACTAGGAAATTCATTGCTTAGGTAATCCCAAAACCTTTTAGGATGAAATGGTTTTGGGCTTCTGAATACAAACGATGAAATGCCATATTCTTCAGTTTCGGGTGTGTGTGAGTCTGCTTCCAACTCTTTCTGCCAACCTGCTGATGATTCAGCTTCTTCAAAGTTAAATAATCCGGTGTTTAAGATTTCCTTTGGTTCAATCTTACTAAAACTAGAGTGGATGATTTTAGCCCCCGGATTTAACTTTTGTATGGCCGATTTAAGCAAACCAACGGTTTTTGCATCAACTAAATCGGTTTTGTTTAATATGATCACATTGGCAAATTCAACTTGGTCAGTAAGCAAGTTTACAATGGTTCTGTAATCGCCTTCCATATCAGTTAATTTTCTATCAACTAATAACTCGTTTGTTCCAAAATCATTGAAGAAATTGTAACAGTCCACCACAGTAACCATTGTATCAATATAACTGAATTTAGAAAGGTCAATCCCTTTTTCTTCGTCAACAAAACTAAAGGTTTGCGCAACCGGAACTGGTTCGCTAATGCCGGTACTTTCTATCAATAAATAATCAAAACGCCCTTCTTTGGCTAATTTTTCTACCTCTATCATCAGGTCTTCCCGAAGTGTGCAACAAATGCAACCGTTGCTCATTTCTACTAATTTTTCTTCGGTTCGCGAAAGCACATTTTGCTCATTTACCAACCTTGCATCAACATTTACCTCGCTCATATCATTCACAATAACGGCTACTTTTAAGCCTTCTTTGTTGTGCAAAATGTGATTAAGTAAAGTTGTTTTTCCTGCTCCAAGAAAACCGCTTAAAACGGTTACCGGTAATTTTTTAATTGCTGTTGTCATTTATAAGTTTCTATTTTTATTCTGCTAGTGAGTTTTGGATATGTACTGTTTAGTTTTTACGATTGTTCTTGAATGATTTATCAGGATAGACAGGCGCCAACGGAATATCTCTGGGCTCCTCTGCAATCTTTTTCTTTAAGTAAATTATTGCTGCTTCCAACTGTGCATCTTTTCCGTTAAATGTTTCAAGAGGAAGATTATCAACTTCAATGTCTGGCACATGTCCAACACCTTCCACTAACCATTTGCCTTCCGGTCCATACCCACCATGCATAGGTGCTGCTGCAATTCCATTGTCTGTGAGTTGGTTTCCAAAATGTAAGGCCACAAATCCACCCCATGTTCGCTTACCTATCGTAATTCCTAATCCAAGTCTCCTAAAACCTTCTGCAAATACTTCTCCATCGGATCCTGTACTTTCATTAACCAAAACTACCAGGTGAGGTATGCGCTCAATGGGTTGACCAGTTCTATCAATTCTATACATCCAAACTTGCCTTGCTAATTGTTGAAGCATAATGCTACTGATATAGCCCCCTTCATTGTTTCGCATATCTATAATCAACCCTTTTTTATTCGCAGCAGGAAAATACTCTTTATAAAATTGATTAATACCCGCATTGTCATTTGAGCTTTGGTGTAGGTATCCTATGTCATTGTTGCTAGCCTTTTCAACTTTCAAACGATTATTGTATTGCCAGTCACCATATATCAACCAATATGGATCGGTGGGTTTAATGATAATATCTTTTACTAAGGCTCCACTTTTAATTGAAATCCTTACCTGTTTTCCGGCCTGATTTACGAGTAATTCGCTAATGTCCATTACAGATAAAGCATCTACACCATTTACTTTTGTAATGATATCACCTTCTTTGATATCAAGATAAGGATCAGCCAATGGCGATTTTCTTTCAGGGAAGTCGGGATCAGGCTTATAGATATAATCAATTTTAAATCCTCCGCTTTTTGCATCTCTACTGGTGATGGCACCTAATCCACCCACTGAAATATGCTTCTCATCATTTGGCATATCGCCTCCATTCACAAAAGCATGTAATACGGATAATTCACCTATCAATTGCGCTAAGACATCATTTAATTCGCTTCTGGTCGTTACACGGTCAACAAAGGGCAAGTACTTTTTATACATCGCATCCCAGTCCACACCATGCATGTTTTTATCATAAAAATAATCCCGTTCCATACGCCAAGCATCTTTATAAAGTTGTTTCCATTCCTGTTTGGGGTTGAGTAAAAATTGGCAACCACTCAAATCAATTTCATTTGATAGGTTTAGGGTTCCTGTACCAGCTTCAACCATATAATACGATTGACCTTTTTTGATGAATAGTTTTTTCCCATTTTGGGTGAGTTCAAAATTTTCTATCCCGGAAGCTATGCTTGTTAATTCTACTTTACTTCGTGAAATTTCTGCTACCTTTAAATGAGGGTTTTCATCTGAACCATTTTCATTGGCTAATAAATAAATAGCTTGTTCATTCACCCTCAGGTTATAGTAATTACCAGCAGCAATAGGAACAGCCATGGTTCTGGATTGAATATCATTTTTATCAATGCTAACAACCAATTTACCGGTTGATTTTTCGAGTGTAGTGTAATCCTGATTTAGCTCATCAAATGCCCTGAAAGGAGATGGAGTTCCTTTTTTTAGGGCAATATGATAAACGTTATGAACTTTATCCCATCCCACTCCGCCAAGTCTTTGATTTCGAGGGTTTCCAATTAGGTTATGGAATCCTCTGTCAGACAGAAAGTAAATAAATTTACCATCAGGACTCCATGCTACGTTGGTATTATTAGATCTGTCGTTGGTTAGGTCAAAAATAGACCCATCGTTTACGTTGTAGATTTTTATTTGAGCCAACCCTGTAAAAGCTACTTGCACAAAAGCCAGCCATTGGTTATCCGGTGACCATGAAAAATCTCGCACGCCTTGTTCATTCGTAGATATTTTTTTTCGTACTCCAGTACTGATATTGATTAAGTACATGTTTTTATCAATGTCATCATAGGCAATCCACTTGCCGTCACGGGAAGGGATGCCTGTATAGCTTAATGTCTTAGCCTGTTGGGTAATGGGTTTTACTTTACCGGTAGCATCCGCTGCAAACTGAACAAATTCAAACTCGCCACTTGCATCTGACAAGCTGATAATATTTTTACCATCATAGGAAAAAACGGCATCTCGATGGCGAACAACTGTGTCATTTTGTTTGGCAAAGGCAATTGTTCTGCCCGACTGTGCAGGCACTACAAATACGCGCCCCCTTGCAGTAACTACTACTTTTTCACCTAATGGGTCAGGATTTACCGATGTAATGTAGTCCGTAGTTTTTGTAATCCACGTTTCTCTTAGCTGCTCAAAATCGGAAACTAACCGTATATCTATCTTTTTGTTTTTGCCGGAAACGATATCCAATAACCAAAGGTCTGCTCCATACTGGTAAACAATCTTACCATCATCTACATTGGCACTGCGAACATCAAAATCAGTATGAAAAGTATGCTGTTTTAAATCTTTTCCATCATCATTCATAGACCAAATGTTTTTCATGCCATCCCGATCTGTGATGAAGTAAAGCCTGTTTTCATACCACATAGGGTTAAAACTCTCTCCTAAATGATCCGTTGTTAATTTGACTGCTTCGTTTTGTCCATCAAATTTCCAAATTTGACGAGCCATACCACCTGCATACCTTTTAATATGGGCATTCATATTTGGAAGTGTAACAAAAAACCAAATACCTTTTTCATTTTGAATCGCTTCATTAACTTGATGGAGTGGTATTAAACGCTTACTTTTTGTCTTTACATCAATCGTTGCCAATCGTGCATTTGTGGCACTACCAAACTCCGTGCTAGTATAAATAATTTCCCCTTTAGGTGTCCATCCTGCAATCTTTGCACCTTCAGAATTGGAATACGTCCAACGTGTAGTTATTCCACCATCAATGGGAATAGTGTAAACTTCTGGAAGTCCTTCATAAGTGGCATAGAAGGCTAAGGTTTTTCCATCAGGTGAAATATTAGGGTATTTCTCTTCCTCAGTATGTGTGGTAAGTCTTTGCGCAAGCCCTCCTTCGATGGAGACTTTCCAAATGTCGCCTTCAGATGTAAACACGATTGTGTTTTTATAAATATCAGGGTGTTGGTAGTATCCCTCGAAACCTTGCGCAATGACTTGGCTTATGCTAATTGATAAACCAAGTACAAAACCAGTTAGTGTTCTTTTATAACGCTCAAGTGTTTGCGGTATCATTGATAAAATAATTTAGCTTAATGCAACAATGTTGCAAAAGTAATGATTATATTTGTAAACGCAACAATGTTGCATTAAAGTTTTTAAAAATGAAATCAGCAAGAACTACCATTGCCAAAACTGAAATTCAGGAGTTGATTGTTTCATCGCCTGTTGCTTTATCACACGCAGAAATTCAAAAGTCGTTGGAAGGACTTTGCGATAGGGTTACCATTTATCGTGTTTTGGATAGGTTAATGGAAGAGGGTGTCATTCACAAAATTGTCAATGTAGATGGTGTGGTAAAATATGCCGGATGCCATTCTTGTTCGGCAAAACATACCCACAACCATA
>RDYC01000009.1 GCA_004293295.1 Bacteroidota bacterium | reverse complement strand
TCTACTTTTATACCATGTGTTGGGTTCAAAAGTGCTATCTACACAATTAACAAATACGTATGTTCCTACTCTTTATACAGTAGGGGGAAATGGGGTATCTTTACAAGTAAATGTGGCTCCGGTTAAATTCAATAACAGTGTTTCTGTAGTTGCTGCCGATATTAATGCCTCTAATGGTGTTATTCATAAAATAAACAAACCTTTAGATATTCCTACTGTTGCAGATATTGCTGTAAACAACAGCGAGTTTACCACCTTAGTAGCTGCATTAACAAAAGCAGAATTGGTTGATGTAGTGGATACAACCAATAACATCACGGTGTTTGCTCCAATCAATAAGGCATTTTCTGACATCAGTTTTGATTTAGCAGCTACTTCTAAATCAGCTTTGGCCCCAATACTAACAGCGCATGTTTTAGGAACGGCTGTTCGCTCTTCTGCAATAACTAACGGTTTAAATCCAACTACTTTAAACACCGCAGTGAAGTTAACTTTTAACACCACTTCAGGTGTAAAGTTCAGTGGAGGAAAAACGACTGATATTAGTGTAACCACTGCTGATATTCAAGCAGAAAACGGAGTAGTACATGTAATTAATAAAGTGATTCTACCTTAATAAGTTTTGTATTGATAAAATAGCCATTTCAGAAAGTAATGATGCTGAAATGGCTTTTTTTATGGAGTTGATTGCCTTGGGTAATAAATACCAGGTTTATTGCTTTTATGAAGAGTATGCTTTTGCACTAAAATATTAAGCAATATGCCAGGCTTAAACATAAAGCCCGTTTCTAAATCACCTTTAAATGCGTGGCTTTTGCTTAAAAAACAGCTTTCAATAGTTTTGATTGAAGTTGTGCATTCTTTGGTTTGTGCATTGGCTTCCTTGGCAGCCATTAGTTGCCTTTTCAGCTCTTGTATGGCCGCAAAGGCTTCCTCATATTCTATCTCATAAGTAATGTTTTCATTCAGGTTTTGTGTTTGCAGGCTGTGGCTGTCGTATTGGTTGAGCAGGATAAAACTTTGGGTATAGTTGGTAATAATATCCAACATCCCTTTGGCTTCTGAGGCATTTAGTTCACCAATATTTTTGCCCGCACTTATCAA
>RDYC01000367.1 GCA_004293295.1 Bacteroidota bacterium | reverse complement strand
AAAAATTCAAAAAATATGAGTACAATAAACATCAATGGGGAAAAACTTTTAGCATTAGGTTATCCTGAAGGAGCTCCCGTTGGGAAAGCTTTAAAAGTTATTAGAGAAAATTTTGCAGAGGCGTCTGAAGAAACAATATTAAAAGTATTTAAGGACGTGCTTATGCAACCTACCGATTTTTTAGAAGATGCTATTTTTCAATCAATCGCTGAGGCATTAATAGATTATGAAAAATCAAAAGATGTTGAAACGATTACTTTGAATGAAAATCCAAATACGTATAGTATTTTTGGCGCAGAAAACATTGAGCAAGGTGCCATCAACCAAATGGAAGTGGCCATGAAGTTACCCGTAACGGTTGCAGGTGCTTTAATGCCAGATGCACATCAAGGGTATGGCTTACCAATAGGTGGGGTGTTGGCAACTAGAAATGCCATTATCCCATACGGTGTTGGTGTTGATATTGGTTGCCGAATGGCATTATCCATTTATGATATCCCGGAAAATCACTTTATTGAAAATGAAGTAAAGTACAAAAGAGAATTAATTGCCTGGACCAAATTTGGAGCAGGTGCAGGATGGCATGGAAAATATAGGGCTGAACATGCTATATTGGATCACTCCGCATTTAATATGATTCCTTTGGCGAAAGAATTGCATCAGAAAGCAGTTGAACAATTAGGTACATCAGGAGGAGGAAATCACTTTGTTGAATTTGGCGTGATTGAGTTTGAACATGATGATGAAAAACTAAACATCAAACAGGGAAAATACTTGGCATTGCTTACGCACTCGGGCTCAAGAGGATTTGGTGCAACCATTGCAGGACATTATACTAGATTAGCGAAAGAAATTTGTAAACTTCCTAAAGAAGCTGCAAATCTTGCATACTTAGATATGAATTCAGCAGAAGGACAAGAATACTGGATGGCGATGAATTTGGCCGGTGATTATGCATCAGCTTGTCATGAAGTAATACATGAGCGCTTAACAAAGGCTATTGGTGGTGAGGTGTTAGCGAGGATAGAAAACCACCATAACTTTGCATGGAAAGAAACCTGGAATGGAGAAGAAGTAATTGTGCATAGGAAAGGGGCTACACCAGCCTCAAAAGATGTGATGGGAATTATTCCGGGTTCAATGACGGCTCCGGGGTTCTTAGTGCGTGGAAAAGGAGAAGTCAATGCAATAAATTCAGCTTCACACGGAGCGGGTCGCCAGATGAGTAGAACGCAAGCGATTAAAAACATTTCGAAAGAAGAGATGAGAAAAGTGTTAAAAGTCCACGGTGTTACGTTAATAGGCGCGGGATTGGATGAGGCACCGATGGCTTATAAAAACATAGAAACCGTTATGGCTTCGCAAAAAGATTTGGTTGATGTTATTGCTAAATTTACACCTAAAATGGTGCGTATGGCTGATGATGGAAGTAGAGAAGATTAAAAACATTCAAAAGTGCCGTAAAATAGGGATACTTCGGTAGAGCATCAATCTGCTTGTTGGATTGAAGGTTATAGGTTCAAGTCCTATTCAGTGGTTAAACTGATAGCTCAACAAAAAACTTTATTTGCTTTGTTGCCTTTTGATAATATTGCATAAGATGGAACCACGAATAAAAGAACAACTAAACGAAATAGAAAAGCAACATCAAATTAAGATACTTTATGCCTGTGAAACAGGCTCTCGGGCTTGGGGATTTCCTTCCCCGGATAGTGATTATGATGTTCGTATAATTTATCGGCATGACTTAGATTGGTATTTATCCTTGTCCGATAAAAAAGATACTATAGAATTTATGTCAGAAGATGGAGAGTTAGACGTTACTGGATGGGACATAAAAAAATGCCTAAAATTGATGTGGAAATCGAATGGTGCGTTATTGGAGCGTGTTCAATCCCCTATTGTTTATAGAGAAGAACAGAACATATCCGGCTTGTTAAAAGAATATGCAGAAAAATGCTTTGCGCCTATTGCAACAATGCATCATTATTTAGGAATGGCAAAAAATAGTTTTTCGGAGATTGATGGTAAAGATGAAGTAAAACTGAAGAAACTTTTTTATGCGCTTAGAGCAACACTGGCTTGTAAATGGATAGTAGAAAAAGATAGCATTCCTCCAATCGTTTTTATGACTATGGTAAATGAGCTTTCTTTTGATCAAAACCTAAAGGATAAAATTGTTACATTAATAGAATTGAAATCTGATAAAACCGAAAAGTACATGCATACTGCCGAAAAAGATTTAAATAACTTTATAACCAAAGAATTGGAGATAGCTGATAACGCCTTTGAAAATTTATCAGGCAGAAAGGAAAGAGAAGTTGATTTAGACTTTTTGTTTAGACAAATTGTTAAAACTTATTAGTATGACTATAGATGACGTTAGGAAAGACAAATTACTCCTTCTCGACTGCGTTAGCGGAAGCATAGCTTATGGACTAAACACCCCTCAATCTGATATAGACATGAAGGGTGTTTTTATTTTACCCAAACGGGTGTATTACGGACTGGAATACACTGAGCAGGTAAACAATGAAACCAATGACGAAGTTTATTATGAACTAAAACGGTTTGTAGATCTTTTGGTGAAGAACAACCCGAATATTCTTGAGTTATTAAGTACACCGGAAGATTGCATCAAGTTCAGACATCCCATTATGGGCTTATTAAAGCCGGAATTATTTTTGTCTAAACTTTGCAAACAAACATTTGCCGGATATGCCCAATCGCAAATAAAAAAGGCTAAGGGACTCCATAAAAAAATAGTTAATCCGGTAGATAAAGAACGAAAATCGGTATTGGACTTTTGTTACGTTATACAGCATCAAGGTTCCATTAAGCTGACTTCTTGGTTAGAAAAAAACGGATTACTTCAGGAACATTGTGGATTAGTAAACATTGCACATATGCGAGAGGTTTATGCCTTATTTCACAATAGTCAATTAACAGCAGGATACCTAAAAGGAATTTGTTCAGGAATTGAAGCGAATGATGTATCCTTAAGTTCTGTAGAAAAAGGCATTGACCCTTTAGCCATATTAAGCTTCAATAAAGATGGTTACTCCAATTATTGTAAAGATTATCAAGAATACTGGGAATGGGTAGATAAGCGAAATGATGTACGTTACGAAAACACCATAGCCCATCAGAAGAATTACGATGCCAAGAATATGATGCATACCTTTAGGCTGCTTCATATGGCCGAAGAAATTGCAACGGAAGGTAAGATAAACGTGAGGAGACATGACCGTGAATTCCTACTTAGAGTTCGTTCAGGGGTATTTGCTTATGATGAGTTGGTTACCATGGCAAACGAAAAGATTGATAAAATAGACCAGCTCTTTCACAACTGCAATTTACCTGAATTGCCAGATTTTAAGAGTGCTGAAGATACCTTAATCGAGATGCGGGAAGCTCTTTATTAAACATTTCAATAATTTAATATGGATATTTAAAATAGCTTATTATATTAGGCTCATCTATCTATTTAACTGTTGAATTTAACTGAAGACCAAATACTCGCTTTAGCTCCAGACGACTCTTCCATAAAATCAGGAAAAGAACTGGCCAATGTTTCTAAGTGGTCTAACCTAGGCGTGAATGAAAAGGCATTATGGGGTGATTGTCAAGGGAGTGGAAAAAATCCATATAAAACCCAAGTTGATTTATCAACCATTGCATTCAAATGCAGTTGCCCAAGTCGCAAATTTCCTTGTAAACATGGGTTAGGTATTCTGCTCTTGTATAATCGCCAAAAACAACTCTTTAACTTATCGGATACACCTGCGTGGGTAAAAGAGTGGATTGATAAAAGAGAAGAAAAGGCCGAGAAAAAGAATGAGTCGCAAGATAAACCTGTTGATAAGGAAGCCCAAGCCAAACGTGCACAGCAACGGCAAAAAAAAGTAGAACAAGGAATAGAAGAATTGCAGCTTGTATTCAAAGATGTTGTTCGAAATGGTATACTAAACATCCCTGAAAAAGCACATGGTTTGTTTGATAACCTGTCCAAGCGCATGGTTGATTCACAAGCACCAGGTTTGGCATTTATGGTGAAAGAACTTGCTGAAATGAACTACTTCAAAGAAAATTGGCATACCCCATTTTTAGATCAGGTGGTAAAGATTCATTTGATTACCTCTGCCTTTAAAATAGAAGAAAAACTAGCACCTCCTATACAAGAAGAAGTGCGTTCTTTAATCGGATTTAGTAAAAACAATGAAGAGCTAAAACAGCAAGAAGGCGTTCAAGATGATTGGTTAATTCTAGCTAAAAAAACTGAGCAACAAGACCAGCTATCTGTTCAAAAAAACTGGTTATTGGGACTAAACTCTGGCTCCTATGCATTGGTTATTCAATTTTTTGTAAGGTCTCAAATGCCCGATGTAAACTTAACACCGGGAACCATAGTAAATGCTGAATTGATTTTTTATAAAAGCCCTAATCCATTTAGGGCCATGATTAAAAATGTAGGTAAGTTGGTGGAATCAACAATTCCAGCGATAGGTTTCCCTAGTTGGACGGCACTGCTGGTCTATGAAAAAGCCCAGATACAAACCTCTCCATTTGGTAGTGAATACATTTATTTTATTCGTAACCTAGCTTTGTCAACATACCAAAACGACTATTTTTTAACCGATGAGGAAGGAATACATATTCCGCTAACCACAGACGAGAAAACAAGAATAAAAATATTGGCCATTACTGGAGGTGAAAGATTCGACCTTGTTGTTCTGGGCCTTGAAGGAGTTTACACGCCAATGGCAATCATTGTTAAACAAACTTATTACGCGTTATGATTAAACCCTGGGAAGAAATCATAAACACTGCTATTATTGGCACTGATAAACGAAAAATAAACGTATCAGTAATGGCTGAAGAATTGAGGCAAACTATTGAACAGATTGAAACTTCTGCTGATGACAAAGACTTGATGTTTTTACACATCAGCTCAATGGTGAGCAATTACCGCAAGGGAGGATACCTTCCCTCTCCCATTTCAGCAAATCCAATTGAAGAGTGTCCGAAAGAAGATAAAAAATATTGCTCACCGGCTGCAATACATGCCTTACAAAGCACAATTGATGATGAGAACAGGTCGTTGCTTTTTTATTGGCTCAATAAATGCCATGAGCATTCCCTTCTTGTAACCCCTGAATATATCCCCCTCCTTTTTGAAAAAACAGAAAAGGATTCTTCATTAAAAGACTTGGTTGTTTCATGTTGTGGTGCAAGAGGACAATGGATGACTCAATTTAATCCAAAGTGGACTTTCCAACCAACCGAAGCCCCTACACAGGAGGTGTTCGATCATGGTAAATTGGAGGAACGTAAAGAAGCCTTGCGCATTTGGAGAACTTCCAATGCTGAAGAAGCAAGGATAGCATTAGAGAAAACCTGGCCGCAGGAACAGG
>RDYC01000366.1 GCA_004293295.1 Bacteroidota bacterium | reverse complement strand
ATGATAGGGACCATTTTTTCATTGGTAACAACCTATTTGGCCGGATTTTTCCCCGCGCGTAAAGCCAGTATGATAGACCCTGTTATTATAATAAGAGGCAAGTAACATGGAAACGGTATTAGCATCGAAAGGAATTTGCAAAAGCTTTCACGACCCCATTACGGTTGACATTTTAAAAGATGTAACATTCTCGATTAAAAAAGGAGAATTTGTTTCAGTTACGGGCAAGTCAGGTTGTGGCAAATCCACCTTGTTGTATATCCTTTCTACAATGGATACCGATTATCAAGGAGAATTATTTATTGATGGAGAGTTGATGCGCAATAAAAAGGAAAAGCAGTTGGCAAGCATACGCAATGAAAAAATTGGCTTTGTGTTCCAATTTCATTACTTGTTAAACGAGTTTTCTGTATTAGAAAACGTGATGTTGCCGGGTTTAAAACTGGCCAAATATTCAGCACAAGAAGTAGAAAAACGTGCTATGGAAAAATTGCGTGTGCTAGGTATTGAAAGTGAAGCGAAGAAATCTCCCAATCAACTTTCGGGCGGACAAAAACAACGGGTGGCCATTGCCCGTGCCCTTATTAACGATCCACTGATTATTATGGGTGATGAACCTACCGGAAACCTAGATAAAAAAAATAGCCTCATTGTGTTTGATATTTTTAAAGAACTGGCCCACACACTTAAACAAACACTCCTTATCGTAACCCACGACCAAGAATTTGCCAAAAGCACAGATCGAATTATTGAAATGGAAGACGGTAGGATAATACACATGTAAGAAATACAGTGTTCACGCGGACGTGCCGTCCGTGTTTGAACAGCTAACAACGAACTTCACCTAATAGGTAAAACCTTGATGGGGCTGTCCTCACAAGCTGAGCTTAAACGATAATGATGCGGTTGACTAACTATCCCAGCAACCACAGGGTTCATGTGAATATAGTGTTCTTTTTGAGCAATAAACCTATCACTATATAATTCTATTGGATAATTACCTTCTTGCCAAACTCTATAAGAAGGTTTACCTGTTTTTGTGGGTTTAGAAGTGGTTAATTTGTCCAATAACCATTCTTTTCTACTTTCCTGCTTGTTGTCAATGATTTCTTTTATAAATAATTTAGATGTGTGCTCTTTCATATCTCTCAATATATGACTTAAGTTGCCCTCACAGCTTGCTATCAGGTGCGCGTGACTTGGCATGATTACGTAAGCATATATTTCCAATCCTTTATGGTGTTGACAGTACTTGATGCTATCCACTAAGATATCAGCATAACATTCCCGGGTGAATAAATCAATCCATTCAACAATCGTCATGGTTAAAAAGTAGACTTTGCCTTGTTCTATTTTCAAAAATTCAGACATACACAAATATAATTGGCAAAGTATTCAATAGTTTAAATTATTCATCACACGGACGGCACGTCCGCGTGAACTAATATAAAATCAAGATGTTTACGCGGACGTGTCGTCCGTGTTAATACGAAGTCTCTATTGCCAGAAGATAAATTTACTAATTTCCGAATAATAAATATGCTTATAATTGTAACATGCAGATTCGTTTAACCAAAGAGCAGAAAATACAAATATTAAATTCAGAGGATATTTGGCATGTAATGAAATCCGTTTTAGCCCGTCAAGGTAAGATTAGGCAAAAGCAGGAATATTTTTGGGTGGTTGGGTTACAAACCGATAGCACCATAGATTTTATTGAATTGTTAAACATAGGCAGCTTAAACAGTGTACAAATAGAACCACGGGAATTATTCAGAATTGCGGTAATCAAAAACGTTGATAGAATTATTCTGGTTCATAATCATCCATCAGGCAGCGTAAAACCATCACAAGCGGATAAGGCATTTACTAAAGCCCAAAGGACAGCAGGGGAATTATTAGGGGTTGAAGTCATTGACCATATTATTATATCGCCTACTTCATTTTTTAGCTTTGCTGAAAACAAAGTGAGTTTCTAATTTCCGTAGTTCACACGGACGGCACGTCCGCGTGAACTATTATAAAATCAAGATGTTTACGCGGACGTGTCGTCCGTGTGCAAAGTGTTTTGAAATGCTTATCTTAAAATGCGTATAGTTTGTTTTTGTTGAAGCGTTAAAACTTCAACGCTAACCCAACCAAAATTTGACGTTGGGCCATGTAACGAGCCGGGTTGATAGGGGGTGGGCCACTACTGGCTATGCGAGGGTCGCGGTAGCGCAAATCAACCCACGATTCAGGTACATTATCACCAAACTCATATGCACGCCCGGTAACCGGATTGATAATGGTGGCATTTTTGTTGTTAAACACATTCGTCATGGTGATGCTAAAGTTTACCTGTGTTCCTTTAAACTTCCACCATTTGGTGTACGAAACATCAGTCCAAAACCAGTATTCGCCCACTTTGCTCCAACGCGCATCAGGATTAGGGTCCTGCACATAAATTGGCCTTCCGGTATTTACATCTGTTCTGTCAAAAATAAATGGGGTATAACGCACACCGCTGCGTAAGTTGGTTTCCACGTATAAACTCATTTTGTTTAACCAAGCCTTACCAAATAATCCTGTTTTATTATCCAGTTTAAATACATGGTTCGTTTTAAAATTATGCGGCACATCCCAAGGCAAATAAAACTCTTTGGTATCTTCATTGGCTCCGGTTGCCAACAACTCTTTTAAATCTTCGTTGGCACTGGCACTTTGGCCGGTTGTTACTTGATACGTGTATGATGCTTGCCCATTGTACCAATTGCCAATACGTTTAATATAACCCACTTCAATGCCTCGGCTTCTGGCATAGTCACTATTTATCCTGATGGTTCTGGCTACATCTCTTCCGGTAGCATCTTTTATAAACACGCTTGTGGTGGTTATAAAATCATACTTGTCTTTAAAAAATGCCGATATGGTAAAAGCATCGTTATTGGTGATTTGTGTTTTGAGTCCAATTTCATAACTGATGTCCACTTCCGGATTTAAGTCGGGATTACCTACATTGGCAATGGTTGAACGATCTTGATAAAAAGGATTTAAGCCTGGGTATAAAAAAGACGGATGAGGAAGAATAGTGGTATGTCCATAATTAAAGTACAACATTTGGTTTTCCCTGATGGGGAATGATGCAGATACTTTTGGCAGAAAGCGGAATTTATACCTTAAATCCCCAATTTTTGTTGAGTTCTCTTTATATGATTTTCTCACCTCATCACGAATTGGAGCACGTGGGTTATCTACGGCATCATCCACATATTTTCCGGGAGCCCAATATTCAAAACGCCCACCAACACTGGCAATAAGCCCTTTGTATTTAATTTGATCAGTGATAAAAATACCGCCACGTTGCGGGTTTACTTTCCAGATATCACTTTGTTGTCCGAGTCTAAAGGTTTGAGACTCTCCGCCATTGGCCAAAGGTAAGGGAGCTCCAACCCAAGGGCGTATAATATCAATCCATTGCATCTCCTGTATTTTAGCCTCAAAACCAAAGGTAAGTTTATTCATGGAATTGGCGGAAACCAAGCTTCCTTGGGCTTTAACGGTATACTCTTCAAAGTAATGAGAGTGCCATAAGGTGGCAATACCGCCATTATTAAAGAAACCTGAAGGCAGGTTGACAAAAGCAATGGAATCACCGGGATTGAAGTATGTAACCGGATATTGGTTGATAGAAAACGGGTCCAATACTTGATCAACCACATTTGGCCTCCAAGGTCTGCCATTGGCATCAGCCTGTAGTTTCACGAAAAAACGTGAGGCCAACACGTTGTATGAAAAACGTTTGTTAATGGCTTGTTTATAATCTAAAGAAACCATGTTGGCATCGTGGGTAAATGTATTTGCGTTATCCATCTGCTCACTAAAAACGTATTGGTATCCCGGTTGAAAAGGCAAGTCGTTTCCAAAAATGCGCAGCATGTTAATATCCTGGTTAATGGTTAATGACCTTAATCCGGAAACAGTAAGATTTTTACCTTTTTTAAAATTGTAACTCAACTTGCCGAATACACTCCAGCGGTTATCCTGAAAAGGACTCCATAAGCGGCTATTGCCCCATCCTTTTTCCGGATACAAATTAGAGATAACCTGATTTGCCGGATTTTGATAATACTCATCACTGAACGCCCCACGTAAAGCAACCGAAAACTTCAATCGATTTTCCAGGGCCTTCTTAAACAAAGGGCCGTTTAAATTTACTTCCGTAACGCTGCTGTTCCAGTTGTCAATTCGGCCTCTGTTAAACCCAAAGTTATCCCTTTTGTGGTTGATACCGAACTCTAGCTTATCGCCACCCGAGCGCGTTTTGGTGTTTACAACACCAGCAGTTGCATCTCCAATATCAGCACCAATACCTCCTGTGGTTATCTCAATATCACCAATGGCATTGCTGCCTATGTCAAGTCCAAATCCTGTTCCGGCCAAGGGGTCAGTTACTTTAACCCCATCAACATAAACACCCGTTTCATAAGTTCTTCCCCCCCTTATACTCACACCTGCCGGAGAATTTACAACACCCGGTTGCGTGTTTACAATGCTTTGCAACTGACGGGCAGGGGCCAACTCAATAGCTTCTTGGCTGATATTATTTACTGATTGGGCTTTGTCCACATCAATCAATGGCTTTTTACCAATTACAATCACTTCGTCACCGGTTACACTTGCCGGCTGCATGGTAATGTTTAACTCTTTTACCTCACCTGCTTTTACCTTAATACCGGTTATAACCACTTTGCTATACCCTAAGTAAGAAACTTCAATGGTATATTCACCCGGTCGAACATTTTTAATGGTGAAACGGCCATTTAAATCGGTGGCAGCACCAAAAGAAGTTCCCTTAATCAACACGCTCACCCCAATCAATTCCGAATTGTCTTTTTTATCTTTAACAATTCCGGTTATGGTAGCAGTAGTTGCACCAGTATTTTGTTGTGAGAACCCTGTTAAAGAACAGGCACATATTAAAGCAAACAAGTAGATATAACGCATGTTGAGTTGTGTTCCGAAAACTGAGGCAAAATAATGGAAAAATCCGGTTTAAAAATACTTGTTGATATTAAGGTTTTATTAATGAACCGTGGGAGTAAACATCGTGGAAATGGGATTATCGGTTGCGGATTTCAACCAGTTTATCTTCCAGTTGCATAATATCCGTTACCAATACTTCACGGGCCTTGCTGCCCTTAAATACAAGTTCACTCTTAGCTTCAATCGTTTAGCCTATTTTCAATATCCATTTGCTCATGCAAAATCCTAATGATTTCAATCTCCCCTTTTTTCTTGTTTATCTTATAAAAGATGAAATGAGCTTTTATTTTTGATTTGAAATACCCTTCTCTAATATGGCTACAGTTTATACCTGAAGTTGGATGATTGGCCAAATATTCAATGTCATCCATAATAAGGTTATAATATCTATC
>RDYC01000365.1 GCA_004293295.1 Bacteroidota bacterium | reverse complement strand
GTCGGATAAACCGATTTTGAAACTGCTCAACTCGGGCTGCAAAATCCCTTGAATAGAACGTTGGGAGAAATGCCTCCAATTCCCCCTGCATTTTTTTTAATTGGCTTTTATAGAAATCAATTTCCTTAAGCCATTGCAAGTACTCCACATCGTGGGTAACTTTTGCTGTAACAGATGCCATAGCAAAACAATTTGGTTTGAATATTCAATATATAAACATAAAACCTTAAAAACAAAGACGATGCATTAAATTTTATAAATGTGGGAAAAGTTAAGTTTTTGGCCTTTAATGAATTGACAAATATCCTAGAAACAGGTAAGGAATTCTTCTATTTTTGCGCCACTTAAAAAAAATCACACATGGAATATAGAATTGAACACGAGTTCACCAATACTCCAATTGGCTTATATTTAAGCAATTAATTACTCTTTAAGTACTTTAAGTATTTGAATATTATCCTTTGTTTTTATTCTTGCTATATATACCCCTTCTTTCCAAGAAGTTGCATCAATAACCACTTCATTATTATCAAACAGAGTATTGTCATAAACGAGTTTTCCTTCTATGCTGAAAATACTCAATTGCACACTTTTTACCTGATTTACAAAATCAATTACAAGCATATCCTGAACGGGATTAGGGTAAATCTTAACTTCATTTAAAGAGAAAGAAGCTAATCCAGTAACCACCACGTTTACACACGATGAAGTGTCAACACATAAATTATTGGTTATCTTCACTGCGTAATCTCCAGTATTGGTTGGAGTAAAACTCCTTGTATTTGCTCCTTGTATAACTGAATAATTTGTATTGCAATCTAACCATTGATAAGTTGCTCCTGTTAAATTAGCGGTTATGGTTTTGTTATTCACCGATATTGAGGTATCAATAGTATTAATTGTTAAGTTTAATTTTACAATACTATCACATCCATTAGCTGCTCCACCAACAATATTATAAGTTGCAGTGTTATTATTTGCAGTATAAGTATTCTTATCTATCCAAGTAAAACTTTTGCAAGCTGTTCTCACATCTGTGCCAATAGTTGGATTAAAAATAGTCAAGTTCAAGGTAATAACACTATCACAACCATTTTTTGCACCACCTATTATGGTATATTTAGCGGTATCATTGTTTGACGTGTAAGTATTTCCATCAATCCACTTATAGCTTTTACAGGCTCTTCTTACTTCTGTAGCCGTTTGGGGATTAAGAATGGTTAAACGTAATCTTATCACACTATCGCAACCGTTTGCTGCACCACCAATTAAGGTGTACTTAGCCATGGTATCACTTGATATGTAGGTGTTGCCATCTATCCAAGTAAAACTCTTGCATGCCGTCCGTACATCGGTATAAGTTACAGGATTCTGTATAATCAGATTTAGCTTAATGATACTATCACATCCATTTTTAGCACCACCTACAATTTTAAATGTTGCAGTATCGTTGCTTGAAGTATATGTTCTTCCATCAATCCAGGTAAAACTTCTGCATGCTATCTGTGTATCCGTATATGTTGGTTGCTTTAAAATAGTTAAGTTCAAAGTAATGATGCTATCACATCCAGCCGAATTAGGAATAACAAATTTAGCTGTATTATTACTGGAAGTGTAGGTGTTCCCATCAATCCATGTATATGAATGACATCTTGTAATTACTTGTTGACCTGTTGTATTGCTACAACCTCTAATTACACGAGCAATCCTATTTCTGCCTGTTCCATTATATGAGGTGAAATACCCTCCGATTACAATTCCTCCAGTATTCTGGAATACGATTGATGTAACTGCATCATTCGCACCTGTTCCATGATTAAATGTATTGTCTAAATTACCATCACTATTCAAGCGAGCCATACACCTTCGAAAAGTTGACTTGTATTGAGTAAAGCGGCCTCCTACAATTATTTTACCATTACTCTGGCTAACTATACTCATTACTGTGTTAGAAAATCCAGTTCCTACCAAAAAGGTACTATCAGCACTTCCATTCTCATTTAGGCGAGCAATCCGATTCCAACTCTTCCCATCATAAGTTGTAAAATCCCCTCCAATTAGTATTTTTCCATCGCTTTGGATATGCAGTGCCACAATATTACCATTCACCCCAGATCCTAAATAGAAAGTACTATCTAATGATCCATCTGTGTTAATCCTTGCTATACTTTTTACTTGCAACCCATTATAAGTCGTAAAATTTCCTACTACAATAATTTTGCCATTAGGCAGAATAGCTGCATTGTTTATTCTAGAGTTTGGCCCAATTCCTGTCTTGAAACTGGTATCTATGCTCCCATCAATGTTTATTCGACCAATATAGTTTACGTATTCCCCATCCAGTCTAGTGAAACCTCCAGTTACGATAACTTTTCCATCGTTTTGAACTATAAGTTTAGAAATATCACCATCTATTAATTGTCCATAATTAAAATTTGTATCTAAAGACCCATTAACATTAATACGGGCTAAACTATATCTTATAGCACCATTGTAACTAGTAAAATTTCCTCCGATTAACACTTTTCCATCATGTTGAATAGCACAAGCATTTATCCGATCGTTTACACCAATTCCAGTGTTAAAAGAAGAGTCAATGCTTCCATTAGGATTGATACGAACAATTCGATTTCTACTTACCCCATTATAAGAAGTAAATTCACCTGTAATGATAATTTTTCCTGAACTATCGGCAACCATTGAAGTAACAAAATCGGATAAGCCTTTTACTGGAGGATTAAAAGAATGATCCAATGTTCCATTTGCATTCACTCGTGCAATATTATTTCTGCCATTATCCTTGACTAGGTTAAATGAACCGCAAACAATCATTTGGCCATTATTTTGTACGGCTATTTCTTTGATTTCAAATTGGGGGTTTCTATACATTAACAAAGAATTTAGTCCGTGGTCAAAATTTGAATCTAAACGTCCATTGGTATCCAAACACATAAAATCTCTTATTCCTTTAGCGTTGAAATAAGCCGACAATGACAAGTTTCCTCCAACAATTACTTTCCCACTTGTTTGTAAAGCAATTGTGCTTACCGATCCAAATATGGTTAAACTTCCTTGACTAAAAGAAGTATCTTTCGAACCATTTGGATTGAGGCGATCAATCCCACGATAACCACCAATAATCACTTTCCCATTACCTTGTATTACAATAGATGCCACAGATTCAACATGTGAAGTACCGTAATAAAAGCTATAGTCTAATGTCCCATTCTGATTTAAGCGTGCCAAATATTCACGTGGAATTGAATTAAATTGAGTAAACGCACCTCCAATTATTATTCTTCCATCACTTTGTATTGCAACAGCATTTACAATATTATTCGTTCCAGCCCCAACATTAAATGTATTATCAATCGAACCATTAACATTAATGCGAGCAATATTATTCACGTTAAATCCATTTATGGAATCAAATACACCTCCAATAATCATTTTACCATCGCTTTGCACAGCAATAGAATTGATAAAAGAATTATCACTCATATTTATCTGACTAAACGTTGTATCAAGAGTTCCATTGCTATTTAATCGCACTAATTTAGCCTTTATCTTGTTTAAAACACTCCAACTTCCACCAACAATTATCCTCCCGTCATTCTGAATGATAATTTTTTGAACCATAAAATTATATATGGTTCCAGTATTAAAGCTGGTGTCTAAGCTTCCGTCTGCATTGAGGCGTCCAATACAATTTCTAGTTACACCATCATATGTAGTAAATACACCGCCTATTATAATTTTACCATTGTTTTGTGTGGCTGATGTATAAACATCGTAGTTAGGCCCTTCCCCAATTCTTGCCCCAAAATCTGCTACGTTAAACGTAGGATCATTACTACCAACTTGTGCTAAAGCCTCGTATACAACTAAAAAAGTCATTAAAAATAAATACGTGTATTTCATATGATTAAGTGGGGTCAATTATAATAATCCGTTGCAATTTAAAATTCTTTGCTGGATATTTTAACGAATCACACGATCTTTTACAATGCCAAAACTAACCTTAAGCTAATTTCATTCCTTTTTTTTAAACAATAAAAAATGTTTGAAAAACCTATTTTCGCGCCACTTAAAAAAAAACACACATGGAATATAGAATTGAACACGACACCATGGGCGAGGTAAAAGTGCCTGCCGACAAATACTGGGGTGCACAAACTGAACGCTCTCGCAACAACTTTAAAATTGGCCCGGAAGCCAGTATGCCAAAAGAAATTATTTATGCTTTTGCTTACTTAAAAAAAGCTGCGGCCCATGCCAATTGTGATTTGGGGGTGTTAAGTGCTGAAAAAAGGGACCTGATAAGCAAGGTATGTGACGAAATTTTAACCGGTGCCTTGGATGGCGAATTTCCACTGGTAATTTGGCAAACAGGCAGTGGCACACAAAGCAACATGAATGCCAATGAGGTGATTGCTTACCGTGCACATGTGTTAAGCGGAGGAAAATTAACCGATGAACAAAAGGTGCTTCACCCGAATGATGATGTAAACAAATCGCAATCAAGCAATGATACCTACCCAACTGCCATGCACATTGCTGCCTACAAAATGGTGGTTGAAACAACCATTCCGGGTATCTTAAAATTGCGCAATACCCTTGCCAAAAAAACAGAAGACTTTAAACATATTGTTAAAACAGGTCGTACCCATTTTATGGATGCCACCCCATTAACCTTGGGTCAAGAATTTGGAGGATACGTTCAACAATTAGATAACGGCATACGTGCATTAAACAATGCCCTTGAAATGGTGAAAGAGCTTGCCCTTGGCGGAACCGCTGTAGGCACCGGCTTAAATGCTCCAAAAGGTTATGACGTGTTGGTGGCTAAAAAAATTGCCGACTTCACCGGACTTCCTTTTGTTACTGCCCCTAACAAATTTGAAGCCTTGGCCGCACATGATGCGATGGTAGAATTGAGTGGTGCGCTAAAACGTGTGGCGGTAAGTATGATGAAAATCGCCAATGATATTCGCATGTTATCATCAGGCCCTCGCAGTGGTATTGGCGAAATTGTGATCCCTGATAATGAACCAGGCTCATCTATTATGCCGGGTAAAGTAAATCCTACACAACCAGAAGCCATGACAATGGTTGCAGCTCAAGTGATGGGCAATGATGTTGCCGTGAGCATTGGTGGCAGCAATGGCCATTTTGAACTCAATGTGTTTAAACCACTTATTGCAGCTAACGTATTACAAAGTGCCCGTTTAATTGGTGATGCCTGTGTAAGTTTTAATGATAAATGTGCAGAAGGTATTGAACCAAACAACGAAATTATTAAACGCCATTTGGAAAATAGCCTTATGCTGGTTACTGCATTAAACCCGCATATTGGGTATGAAAATGCTGCTAAAATTGCAAAAACAGCACACAAAGAAAATAAAACCTTGCGTGAAGCAGCTATAGGTTTA
>RDYC01000364.1 GCA_004293295.1 Bacteroidota bacterium | reverse complement strand
ACCCAAGCAATCTGGCAGCGTAACAACGTTTTTGGTTTAAACATGGTAATTTATAAACACTAAGTTTAAGTCAATTAAAATAGGGCTGTTAACCACAATTATATATTAAAAACTTATTAAAACACATTTGGTTTGTAATAATTGTGTAATCAGGCAAATAGCTTAAAACTTAGCCCAATAAATGCTGTTATCCTTACAAGTATTTATGAAACTATGAAAAAATTATTCTTTTTAAGCATGCTTTTGACTGTATTTCAACTCATTAGTAATGCTCAAGACATTACCCGTTACGCTTTCTCCGCACTATCGGGCACTTATTCTCCATTAAACAACAGCACTTCAACTCTCGGCTCTTTGGCTAGTGGAACCAATAACGAAGGCGTTTATAACTTGGCCCCCATTGGTTTTGACTTTTTTTTCCTTGGCGAACGTTTCACCAGTATACAAGCCACCACCAACGGGTGGGCATCTCTGGGAACAAACACACAAGGAAGCATTGCTGCCAATACTTTTACAAGCTTTTCAGCCCCTTCAAACTTAATAGCTCCTTTATGGGATGACTTAGATATGACAAGTGGGAGTTTTCGTTACCAAACAACAGGCTCAGCTCCAAACAGAATTTTTATAGCTGAATGGCAAAATGCGGAGTGGAACTGGAATACCAATGCGCCTGTAATATCATTTCAACTAAAATTGTTTGAAACTACCGGTGCCATACAATTTGAATATAAACAAGAAGCCAATAATGTTTCAGGTGGAAGCGCAAGCATTGGAATAAGGGGTTTTAATGGAAGTTTCCTAACTTTCCAGTCAATAAATGGAACTGGAACTTCCCCCGCTACAAGCACAACAACCTCAACAAATAATTTAAATGCAAGGCCTGCCAACGGCCAAATTTATCGTTTCATTTGTAACTCGGTAAACGCTCCAATTAACTTTTCTGCGAATGGCATTACTTTTAACAATACCAATTTAAATTGGTCTGACAACAGCACGAATGAGACCGCTTTTTTAATTTACCGCTCTACAGATAATGTGAACTTTCAGTTTCTTACCAATCGTCCAAACAACACAAATTCAGCCCAAATTACAAACTTAATCAGCGGCACTACGTACTTCTACCGAATTTACGCATTAAATGAGGGCAGGCTTAGCAATCCACTTTCAGGCTCTGCAACCACACAAGCCGGTACGCTAGGTGGAACTTTAAATATTCCGGGGAATTATCCAACGCTAACTGCCGCATTAAATGCGCTCAGGGTTTCAGGCATTGCCAGCAACACGGTGTTGCAGTTAAATCCAACTTACAACAGCGCACTTGAAACTTATCCCATTACCATTTCAGGTATAGGTACGGCCCCAACCAGAACATTAACCATTAGACCAGCAGCCACCGTAACAAACCTCACTATTACATCATCTTCAAACAACAGGGCATTTCAAATTGAAAACACCAGTTTTGTAACTATTGATGGCAGACCCGGAGGAACCGGAACCAATAGGGCTTTAACCATTACCTGCCCAACTGGAACAAACACCATTTTATTTGGGGATGATTGCAGCAATGACACCATACGCTTTTGTCGTGTTTCGTTAAATGATAATGGCTTGGGCAGTTTTCCATTTTCCAGCGTAATCAACTTTTCCTCATTGAGTCAAGGATTTATTACGGGTTGCAACAATAATGGCATTGTAAATAATGAAATTTTTGGGATTAACCAGCCTAACTGTTTAATTGCTTTTCAAGGAACAAACCAATTTGGAGGTCCGGGTCCAGTTAGTACCGGAAACAGTTTTAACAATAACCTATTGTACGATTTTGTTGGGTTTAATAATTTCTCCGGCACCAATAGTGCAATTCTTGTAACCGGAAATGCATCTGGTTTTACTATCAACAACAACAGCATTTATCAAACCTCTTCAATTTCTACGCAAACGTTTGGCATACCTATTATATTAAGTGGAATTAGAGTAAGTTTAACTTCACCAAGTAGTTTTACCATCTCCGGTAATTTTATTGGAGGTGGAGCCCCTCAGTGCTTAGGAAACACATGGGAAGTTGGCCCGGTTAACGAACAAAACATTCTTATTCCAATTGATGTATCCGTTCAATCAGCATCCAACTTTAATATTAGCAACAACACTATTCGTAATTTTTTTGTGGCTAGCAGTGTAGGTTTCACCGGAAACCCCTCCTTCACGGCCATCAAGTTCCAATCAAATCTTAAAGCAAATAATATTACCATCAGTAATAACAATATTGGTCGTGATACAGGCAATAGCAGTATTAGCATCCTAAATGAAGGAGGTAATTTACAACAAGTAGTAGGAATCCAAGCAGATGCTCCAGACACTTCATCAGTTAATATTACAGGAAATAATATTGGAAGTTTTACCCTTTCAGGCACAGGAAATAATGATGGCATTCAATTTATTGGTATTGCCATGTCAAGCAGCGGCACTATCCAAAACAACTTTATTGGAAGTCTTAGTTCACCAAATAGCATTTTTATTAATACCACCGCATCCAACTCTACCCAGTCAATAATTGGCATATCCAATACCATTTTCCAAGGGTTTGCTGCAAGGATTGATAACTTTAGCATATTAAACAACACGGTTAGTGGCTTGCGCAACAACTTTACTTCACCAAGCAATATTGAACGTGTAATTGGAATACAAATTATTGATCCTAGGGAATTGACTTTACAAGGTAACACCATACAAAATCTAACTGCAAACAATCCTGCAACTGCAGATGGCATTTTTGCATTGAAAGGTATTCAGGTGAATAATTTTTCATCAACCAACGCTTTAGGGTATAACATTAACAATAACATTATTCGCAATTTAAACAACCTAAATGCAAATGGGTTGGGCAATACTTTAGGATTAGAGGTTAATACCATTTCAAGCAACCGCGCAAATATTGGTCGAAATTTTATCCACTCATTTAATATGAATACCACAAACAGTGCCTCTAGAATGTTAGGTATTTTGCTGATAGATGGAGAATATCAATTAACCAATAATAAGATTAGACTTGGCATTACCACAACCGGCTCATCATTAACAAGCCCTGCAAGAATATCTTGTCTTGAAAATGCAAGTAGCGATTTGGTACAGGTATGGCACAATACCTTTTATGTTGGTGGCAGCTTAACAAATAGCCCTTCAAATACTTTTTGCATTAATAAATCAAACAATGGCACCATGAATGTTACCAATAATGTTTTGGTAAATGCTCGAAGTTTTACAGCAGGCAATGCTGCACGAAATTTTTGTATTGGTCTTGCATCAAACGCACTTTATACAGGCAACAATAACTGCTACTTTAGAAGTGGAACTGGCTCTTCTTTGGGACTTATAGGTACAACCGAATACGACACCATTACCACCTGGAGAACAGCTACCGGAACTGAAAATGCAAGCGGCTTGGTTAACCCCAATTTAATTAATCCCACAGGCAACAGTACTACACTTGATTTGCATGTTATAAGCCCAACTCCTATTGAATCAAACGGAACCTTTTTACCATCGGTGCTTGTTGATTTTGATGGCCAAAACAGGAGTAATTTAACACCAAGTGATGTTGGTGCTGATGCAGGTAATTTTACTTCGCAACCATTGCCTGTTGTATGGAAGGATTTTACTGCCGAGAGGCAAAACGAACAAGTGTTGCTTAACTTTAGTGTAGCACAACAAATTAATAATGGGGCATTTGATATTGAGCGCTCAATGGATGGGTTAACCTATACTTCTATTAAAACGTTTGCAGGGGAGGGAAATAGTAATGTTGTAAAAAATTACACCTATAAGGATAATATCAGTGCATTTACTGGCTCTAATCAATTATTGTATTATCGGGTTAAACAAACAGATTTTAATGGAGAATACAGTTATTCAGAAGTGCGAAGAATAATGATAAATGTTATTGGCACGGAAGAAACAATCTCCCAACTAGTGCTTTATCCAAACCCAACAGAAAATGTAATTAACTTATCCGGGTTGGATGGAAATGAACCGTTGGTAATTTCATTATATGACTATTCAGGTGTATTGGTTAAGGAGGTAGCCTTAAAAGGAGGTATTAATGAAACAACCATTGACTTATCACTTATGCCAAGTGGATATTATTTTGTTGCGTTAAGCAACTCATTGAAACGATATAAAATAGCCAAGTATTAGTTATTTGATCAAAAAAACTCCGGCTATGTCCGGAGTTTTTTTTTATATAGATATAAACAATTCCCTGTTTAATTCTTTTGGCTAAATTTATGTATGATTGTGTAATTATACTTTTTATGGCCTTTAGAATACAATTAACACTGCTACTCACTACACTTGTTTCAGTTGCATTTGCGCAACAACAACTCACCAGTTTTACCGAAGTATTGGATAATTTAAAAGCAGGAAAAGCTGTAAATGTGGTTTTACATTACGGCAAATGTACTTTGGTAAGTGAGGGAGATACGTTAAAGTCGCCAGCAGCAATCGGTGGAATGCCGCTCATGCCCTATGAGTATTTTCCGGCTAAATTATTCGGCAACCCATTGGCATTTATTGCTTGTAGTGAAACAGTGCTTATTTCGCACCGCAAATACCGTTATGTTAACAACTATGTGAAGCTAAAAATACTTGAAAACAACCAAGTAGAAATTACTGCAAGATATTTACTTCCAAAAAGCCTTAAAGTTGTTATGGATGAAACCTTTTATGGAAAGATTAATGATGGAAAAAATAATGAAGGAATTTACTTTTACAGCAATAACTAACTTTAAACTATGATAATATCAATGATTGTTGCCGCTGATGAAAAAAATGGTATTGGACACAACAACCAGCTATTATGTCATTTGCCCGCAGATTTAAAGTTTTTTAAACAAACCACTACAGGCCATTGCATTGTAATGGGAAGAAAAACATACGAAAGTATTGGTAAGCCACTGCCCAACCGAACCAATATTATCATCTCTTCAAACCCACAATTTAAGGCTGACGGAATTGTTTCAGTATCATCATTACAATCAGCTGTGAACTATGCAAAAGAGATGGGAGAAACCGAACTGATGATAACTGGCGGTGCCACCATTTATGACCAAGCAATGCCAATGGTTGATAAAATATACCTAACCAGAATACATCACACTTTTATTGAAGCAGATACCTTTTTCAGCGGCATTGATGAAACCAAGTTTATGTTAGTGAAAACACAACCTCAGGAAGCAGACAATGTTAATGAGTATGGATTTAGTTTTGAGGTTTGGGAGCGAAGGGTTTAATTACTTCGGGTCGGTTTGCTCATCCCTCATCATGGTAAATCCTAATCTTTTTCCGGTAGGCATTCCACTGCTGTAACTCATCATATTTTTTTGTTCGATGGTGATGTAATTTATGGAATCTACCGGCGTTCTCATGGCTTGTTTGTTGATGACATTTTTTTCCAAATCACCAAATAAAAAGGACAGTGGACGTTTGCCATCTACAAAAAAATGCTGTTCCTTATTGATAAATATGCGGCCGATTAAATAACCCAAATCGTGATCCCTGTTATACCGGATCGAGTCACTCAAAAAGTTGTATATCTGAATCATCCCGCAAAACTCTCGCATAGGATCCTCTTGCACATACTTTGTTTTTGAAACATGGTGGTTTTGATCAAAATCAAATACGTTGGTATGCATCATAATCACCAATGTATCTCCACTAAATTTGAGGTGTGCTTCAAAGTCGCCTTTATCGCTATATTTTACTTCTACAAAAGGAGCGTCTTCTGATAATTGTGGGTTAAGTTCCGCCTCAACCTCGCGAAGTACAATTTTTAAGTCCCTGAAAATATTTTGGGTTAACCTAAATACTTCTTGTTTGGTTGACGATTTTTTACACAATAAATCTTTTATCTCGGTAAGTTTTGAGTGCATAACAGATTAATTTAGTATTGAACAAACGATGGCCATTTTTGTTTAGTAAGCTTTTGCAAACAATACCCTTTGTGTGCTTGGTTTGCCGGTTAACACACAAACTCCATTTTCCTGCAGATTATCTAGTGGAATGCAGCGAATGGTAGCTTTTGTCATTTCTTTAATTTTCAACTCTGTTTCGGTTGTCCCATCCCAATGAGCTTTAACAAAGCCGGTTTTATGCTCTAATGCTTCCACAAATTCATCCCATGTGTTGGCAACATGCACATGCTCATCCCGGTAATCTAACGCCTTTTGAAAGATATTAGCTTGGATTTGCGCCAATAGGTGCTCAATCTTGTGATCAAGATCAATACTGCTCATGGTTTGTTTCTCTTTGGTGTCTCTTCTTGCTAATTCTACACTATCATTTTGTACATCTCTAGGGCCAATGGCAACACGAACCGGAACCCCCTTTAACTCATACTCGGCAAATTTAAATCCGGGTGTCATATTATCCCTGTCATCCAACTTTACTGAAATGCCTTTTTTCTTAAGTGCGCTTTGAATCTGTTTTGCCTTATCCAATACCAATTCTTTTTCCTCTTGTTTCTTACCCAAAATTGGCACTATAACCACCTGTATTGGTGCTAGGTTTGGAGGTAAAACCAACCCTTCATCATCACTATGGCTCATTATTAATGCACCCATTAAGCGGGTTGATACGCCCCAAGAAGTGGCCCAAACATACTCTTGGGTATTTTCTTTTGTGGCATATTTTACATCAAAAGCTTTAGCAAAGTTTTGGCCCAAAAAGTGCGATGTTCCCATTTGAAGTGCTTTGCCGTCCTGCATTAATCCTTCAATGCAATAAGTTTCCAAAGCTCCGGCAAACCTCTCATTTGCAGTTTTTACCCCCTTAATCACAGGCACTGCTAAAATATTTTCGGCAAAATCGGCATACACTTCCAACATTTGTTTGGTTTCTGCAATGGCCTCCTCGGCAGTAGCGTGGGCGGTATGCCCCTCCTGCCACAAAAATTCAGTTGTTCTTAAAAACAACCGTGTGCGCATTTCCCACCTCACCACATTGGCCCATTGGTTGATTAAAATAGGCAAATCTCTGTGTGATTTAATCCAATCTCTGTAGGTATTCCAGATAATTGTTTCCGAAGTGGGTCTTACAATCAGCTCTTCCTCCAGTTTGGCGGTTTCGTCTACAACAATTTCACCATTTTCAGCTGTTTTCAGCCGATAATGGGTCACCACAGCACATTCTTTTGCAAAACCATCCACATGACTTGCCTCTTTACTGAAAAAGGATTTGGGTATAAATAACGGGAAATAAGCATTTTGATGTCCAGTTTCCTTAAATCGTTTGTCCAATTCTGCTTGCATTTTTTCCCAAATGGCATACCCATAAGGTTTAATTACCATACACCCTTTAACGGCTGAATGCTCAGCTAAATCAGCCTGTTTCACCAAATTATTGTACCATGCACTATAATCTTCGCTACGTTTTACTTTTTTAATATCCATGCAATTGTGGTTTTGGAATAGTATTTGTCTGTTAAATGAAAAATAGAAAACAAAAGTATATTTTCACATTTATAAATACACACTATTATGAAACATCACGGATTAAAAATGTATACTGCTATAATTGTTAGCTTATTAACAATGGCAGCATGTGGTTCGTCAAAAAGTGTATTAAGCTCAGATGACGATGATGTGTATTATTCAAAAAAGGAATCTTCACAACAAACCACTTATGTACCCGAGGTGGATGTACAAGAGTTGATAAAGAAAAACCCTCCTCAATATAATAAACAATATGAGGCTCCCAGTACCTACCGTACTGATGACAACAACAATATCAATCCCAATGCGGCATTGCAATACCCTAGTTACAGGGCAGCCAGGGATGCCGAACAACAGCAAGAGGCGGAGAGTCAAGCTAATTTTTTAACTACCACCTCTTATGCCGGGCAAGAAGACGAGGCTGCTGAAGCGGCAAGGCTTAGGATGCAGTATGGTGGTGTTTATAATGATTACTCCACCACAAACAATTATGGTACAAATTGGGATAATGGCTGGAACAACTGGAATGGTGGGTGGAACAACGCCATTTGGGGCAGACCTGGATTAAATATTGGGTGGAACAATTTTACAGGATGGGGTGTTGGGATTGGTTGGAACGTGGGATGGAACAATGGTTGGGGTGGAGGTTGGCCTCACTATAATCCATATTGGGGATGGAATGATCCTTGGGGATGGAACAATCCTTGGGCTTGGGGTGGAGGTTGGAATAGTTGGTGTGGGCCCGGTTGGGGTTGGAATAATCCATGGAATGGTTGGGGTTGGAACAATTGGGGATGGAGAAACCAATGTAACAATAACTGGGGACACAACGGCTTCGTAGAACGCGCTCAAGCTCCACAACAACGAGTAAGGCAAATGCCGGGAAGCAGCCTTCCGGGAAATTCAACACAACGCAGGCAAGCAATTGGTGGCCAAATGCAACAAGCTGAGGGCAGTGGAACTGAGGTTCAGAATCGTGCTCCTATTCCTCGCTCTGGCAACGAAGCCCAACTTATTAATAGGAATGGTCAACAGATTTATGTTGCTCCCGAACAGTATCGCACACCTGCACCAAGATCATATAGCACCTATCAAAAAAGTGAGCAGCAAGCAGAAGCTGCAAGACAAGCCACTCCAAGGCCAACTACCACTTCACCTCAACCGCCTCCTGCCGGCTATCAAAGGGCTGGAAACGGGCAGCCATCAAGCACACCTGCACCGAGCAACCAAAGAGGAAGTAACGTGCCTCGCTCTTACCAATATTCGCCTCAACAACAAAATACCAACTCTAATAATAACAACCAAGAACAACAACCCGCTTTTAGAAGGCAAGCACCTTCAAGGAGTTATGAGCAGCAACAACCTTCATACAGCCCAGGCCCATCAAGGAGTTACAGCCCTCCGTCAACCGGAGGAGGAAGCAGTGGAGGCGGAAGCCGTGGGGGTAGTTCTGGAGGCGGAGGAAGCAGCATGCCAAGACCTCGCTCTCGCTAAATTTTAAACTTAAACTAGATTCAC
>RDYC01000363.1 GCA_004293295.1 Bacteroidota bacterium | reverse complement strand
CATCTAGATTCAACCGGTAAAGTGGTTTCCAATTTTAACAATGAATACATCACTAAAATTACCGCTGGGCTTTGGGTATTAGACGATGTATTAAGTAATGAATTGAAAAAAAAGAAAATAACATTAACTACAGAAAGTAATAACCAACGTCAATACGACTATGAAGCCATTGAGTTCCTGCTTGATGGTGAAGTTAAGACCTACCATTCCGGAGATTATCAATCTTCTTATATTGGAAATTACGCTCTACTTGGTGAATACATCACACTTTCAATTAAAGATTGGAAATCCAACACATTTAAAAGATACACTTACAAAATTAGTTTTGATAAAAAGGGTAACATGATTCTTGAAAAATAATTGTTTGCGTTAAATATCCCATTTGGTACCCTAGCTCACCCACATCCCACAAGCGATAAAAAAACACCCAATAAGCAAAACACTAATAAGTTTAATTTGTGTTTAAAATTTATAATTTATCAACTTTATAGTTGTATTTTTATAAAAATATTGTACATTTGAAGCATTAAACCCATGCATGAGTACGCAAACAGAAGTTGCCTCTTTTTTAAAAGACTTCAAGGAAAAGATGAAGTTTTGGGATGTACTTTTTAGAGACGACAGGGGCAAAAACACCCAAGCACTCCTAGACCTAGAACTTCGCCCTATAGAACGCAAAGCCATTTTGGAAACACTGGAAACCAAAGACTATAGCGAAGGACCATTGGCAGAGCAACTCTATGGAGGTACAAATATGTGGGTGTTTGGCAAAACGGTGAAGAAAAAGGAAGTCTATATTAAAATTACCATGGGAGCAATGGGTAGCAGTGTTATCTGCATTTCTTTTCACCTGGCACAACACAACATGAATTATCCTTTAAAATAATAAATTATGAAAAGTCCAATAACAGGTGCAGCAATGCAATTGACCAAAGAACGCAGGTCAATGGATTTTAGAAAAGAAACATTTGAAATTGTTTTTCATTATTACAAATGTGAGGATAGTGGAGAACAATTTACCACCACGGCATTAGATGAGGTGAACATGAATCAGGTATATAACCAGTACCGCAACAAATTTAACATTCCGTTCCCGGATGAAATCATCAGCATTCGTGAAAAATATGGTTTATCAGCCGCTAGAATGTCGGAAATTTTAGGGTTTGGTGTAAACACTTACCGCCAGTACGAAGCTGGTGAAATGCCCAGTGTGGCCAACGCCAAACTGATTCAGATGGTAGATGATCCTACCATTTTTATTGACATGGTGAGGTTATGCGCCACATTAGACGACAAAACCAAAACCAAACATATGCAAACAGCGCAGTTGTTGGCCGATGAAAAGAAAAAGAACATGTTTGATTGGCAATACAAAGAATATTTATTGGGCAATCATTTGGCTGATATTTACTCAGGTTACAGAAATCCCAATTTTGAAAAGTTTACGGAAATGGTGGTTTATTTTTCCGATAAACTATCACCATTTAAAACCAAGATGAATAAGCTGTTGTTTTATGCCGATTTCTTCATGTTTAAACAAAGTTGTTTTTCAATAAGCGGAGTGCGTTACAAAGCCATTGATATGGGGCCGGTACCCAACAATTTTCAAAGTATATTTGAGTATTTAGCCAACAAGGATGAAATAGCTATTTCTACAACAGAATTTCCGCAAGGCTACACAGGCGAGCAATTTAAAGCAAACAAAAACAGAAAGTTTAATGCCGCATTGTTTTCGGCTAACGAATTGAACACCTTAGAAAAAGTAGCCGGTGTGTTTAAAGAAACAAGCACCAACAACATGATTGAATTTAGCCATTTAGAAGAAGCTTGGAAGAAAAACGCAAAAGACAAAAGCGTAATCAGCTATGAATATGCGTTTGACTTAACCTATATTTAGCATGACGGAAGCAATAGATCAGGATAAGAAAAGCCATTAAAAGAGGTTGAAGCAATCGAGCTATTGAATGTTTACTTTTGATGATGTTTGGTATGATTGTGTAACCAAACTAGATGGTCCGCTATAGCATGCAAATTGCAAATCATTAAATGCATTAGCCTAAGATAATAAATTGTTTAAACCACCTGCTATTTGGTTTACATAATCCGTTTGCGAAAACGCCCCCCCCAACTAACAATAAAAAAGTAGTAAACTTTTTTTCATAAGCTGGATTGATTTGAGCTAAGGTAGATAACCATTTGTAAGAAAATAATTTGCCCCAAACACTTTCAGCTTACTTCGAAGCACTACTTTTAAGAAAATTCTTGACAAGACCGTCCATGCATAGAAAAGAACACACCTTTAGCGGTCTCTTAAAATATCCTTTATTAACAACTAATTAAGAATTTAGCTTCAGTTAACTTTTATCTTTGTTAACTGATTTTCGTTTCATCGTGGTAGCGACAAAAGCTAAATATAGTTACACACGTAACCATTTGCTTGTAGGCTTGGTTTTAGCTTTCTTTGCTTAATTGCCTCCGCTGCTTCCGCGCTGACCCTCTGCCCCTGTGTGTCTGAATAATTAGCGTGACGCTTGGGAGCAAAGAGCAGAAAATAATGTGTAATTACTAAACCTTAAAAACAATGAAACGCTTAACAATAATTTTGCTGATGACTGTTCCAACACTTTCATTTGGACAATATAACTATGGTTTTCTAAAAGAACATTTTTTTAGCAGACAACCAAGTACAAGAGCAGAAGCGATGGGAAGAGCTTATGCATCTGTGGACGGGGACTTGACAACTGTGTATTTTAATCCTGCGGGTATTGCTACAATAAAAGGAATTGAAATAAATGGCGCTTACACGCCACCAGGTTACTATTATACAGAAGGGTATTACAGATTTTTTGCGGCTGGTTACAGGATAAATAAATATCTTCAAACTGCTTATTCGCAATTTCATTTCGACCTCGGTAAAACCAAGGTTGTAGGAGGGAATATAACAGCGTATTCCCAACGAAATACATTGACCATTTCTTCCGAACCAATCAAGAACTTATCTATTGGACTGAATACAAATTATTTTATTTGGCAACCAGGAGTAGGAAAAACAGGAACTTCAATTTATTTGGACTTTGGCGCAATTAAGAAATTTCAATTTTTGCAAAAAGAAACGAGTGCTCATTCGGTGAGCATAGGAGCCAGCATCGCCAACTTTAACAACAGTAAAGTTTCCTTTAGCAATAATAACAATGATTTGCCTGTTACAGCGAGATTAGGAGCAAATTATCAGTTCTACCTCGATAAACATATACTCATAGACACTTTAAAAACTTTTTGCCTTTTATTTCAAGGGGAATACCAAGAACTTTTAAACTCCAATTACGAAACAGCGATTCGAACAGGCGGTGAAATAATGCTATTGGAAATATTATCTATTCGTGCGGGTTACTATAAAGAAAAAGGTTACAACTACGGATTACCATCAGTAAATAATGATCAAATAAGCGCACTGACTTATGGTTTTGGTTTACAAATTCCACTTAACAAATTAACTAAGGTACCATTGAACATAAAATTCGACTACACTTCTTTACCGCAATCAAACTCTTCAAAAGTTCCATTTGACTATGATAATTTTACGACTTATAATTTACGATTGAATTGGATGTTGAAAACCAAACAGTAACCGCACAAAAAAGCCCCATCATTCCTGCCCAAAACCACGTTCAGCGGAGCTAATCCTTTGCATGAAAGCAAGGGAACACTACCCCAAAAAGCCTCTTTCAATAATAATACCTCCTTTATTTTGCAAAAAAGGAGTATTTACCCCCTCACTTCGAGTACCTCAGTGAGCGGGGTTAAAAAAGCGTGTTTTCCCTATTGTTTAAAAGAAAATGTTGGGGTAGGTTTGAAGTGAAAGGGAACAAGTAACAATATTAACAACACATTGAACAAATTAAAGTCGGAATGAATAATAAATACTAGGAAATAATGCTTAGCAAAAATATTCGTAGTATTGTGTTACAAGCTAATACTGCGAAACTAGCGAAGCTCTTTCGCAAAACATGGCGAACAAAGCCGAAAAGTTTTAGAGGCTTTGCTTGACAAATGCATAGATGAAGGAATTGAGAACCTTGAAAGCATAGAAGTATTAAGCATAAATCCATTTGACAAATTTGGTTCACCTATTGAAATTATCAATGAGTTTGGCAGCAAAGAAAAATATTTGCAAGCCGTAAAAGAATTAGAAATTGAATGGTATAAAAATGTAGGGTAGTTTTTAGGGACATTTGCGAACTTGGTGAAATCCAAGATCGCCACTATAGTCCCAAGAGTCGCTAAGAATACGAATGAAAGAAGAAAATAACACGAACAAAGGGTTTATTCCATTACACGGTGGTTATAAACATCTCATCACTTATCAGAAGTCTGAAATCATTTATGATGGTACCATTTACTTTACTAAACGATTCTTTCGAAAATACGACCGCACCATTGATCAAATGGTGCAAGCAGCAAGAAGTGGTAAACAAAACATTGTAGAAGCGAGCATGGCCTCGGGAACCTCCAAAGAAATGGAAATTAAATTGACTAATGTTGCCAGGGCATCTTTAGAAGAACTGAAAATTGATTACCAAGATTTTCTGAGGACTAACAAATTACCCATTTGGGATAAAGAGCATAGGCTAACAACTAGATTTAGGGAAATAAATAAGACACCAAATGCTACTTATGAAACTTACAAAAAAGCCATAGAACACGAGCAACCAGAAATTTGTGCTAATTCTATGATTTGCTTAATTAATATTGTTAGTTATCTGTTAGCTCAGCAAATAAAATCATTAGAAAAGGCATTTATGAATGAGGGTGGCTTAAAAGAAAGAATGACAAAGGCAAGAATAGAAACGAGGAACAGAAACAAATGAGCAACATAGGAGGCATAATAAGAAGCATTCAAAACATCATGTGGCAAGACCCATGCTACCGCTCAAAACCAAGTTCAGCGGAGCTTATTCTTTGCATGGGAGCAAGGGAACACTCCCCCAAAAAGCCTCTTTCAATAACAATACCCCCATTTTTGCAAAAAAAGAGTATTTACCCCATGAAAAAAGGGTGTTTTCCCTATTGTTTAAAAGAAAATGTTGGGGTAGGTTTGAGGAAAATGGAATAAAAAACAAAACGAAACTTATTTAGCCTGAAAGTTTCGCCCTATTGTGCAATATACCCAATAGGGCCAATTAAAACATGGTTTGAGTTTCGCAGATAAGTAAGTTGGCTGCAAGCTTAGAAAACGAAACAAATAACGAAATATGACACCTGAATATATAATTGAAATTTGTGTAGCAATTGACATAGCAATACTTGGGATTGCTTACCCCATTATTGTAGACAAAATTTCAAATATTGGAGACAAGTATTCATCACAATACATCCCTGTTCTATTTAGTACTGAATTTCCTCAAAAATCTTTAACATTTTCGCTATTTAAGAGGGAATATAGTATTTCGGTTTT
>RDYC01000362.1 GCA_004293295.1 Bacteroidota bacterium | reverse complement strand
TACCTTTTTGAAAATTTTAAGTGGCGATGTAGAGCCTACCAAAGGCTATGTAGAAATTACCCCCGGCGAACGTTTGGCAGTACTAAAGCAAAACCATTTTGAGTTTGATGAAGTTCAGGTGCTGCACACCGTTATGATGGGAAATAAAAAATTGTGGAGTGTGATGCAGGAAAAAGATGCCATTTACGCAAAGGCTGATTTTACCGATGCTGACGGGGAACGTGCCGCTGAACTTGAAGGCATTTTTGCCGATATGGAAGGTTGGAACGCAGAAAGTGACGCAGCAGAGTTGCTTAGCAGTTTAGGCGTTAAAGAAGAAATACATGGCAAGCTCATGAATGAGCTTAGCGGTAAAGAAAAAGTAAGGGTGTTACTGGCGCAAGCCTTGTTTGGTAACCCTGATATTTTATTGTTGGATGAGCCTACCAACGACTTGGATGTAGAAACCATCAGTTGGTTAGAGAATTTTCTAGCCGATTTTCAAAATACTGTTATTGTGGTAAGTCACGATAGGCATTTTTTAGATGCGGTGTGTACCCATGTTGCCGATATTGATTTCGGGAAGATACAATTGTATACCGGGAACTATTCGTTTTGGTACGAGAGCAGCCAGTTAGCATTAAGACAACGTTCTGACCAGAACAAAAAAGTTGAAGACAAACGTAAAGAACTCCAAGAGTTTATAGAGCGGTTTAGTGCAAATGCTTCTAAAAGCAGGCAAGCTACCAGTCGTAAAAAGCTGTTAGAAAAACTTAATGTTGATGAGATAAAACCATCAACACGCAAGTACCCGGCAATTATATTTAAGGCCGACCGCGACTGTGGGGATCAGATTTTAAACATTGAGGGGTTATCCAAAACATCTACCGAAGGTGATGTATTGTTTAAGAACATTACCTTTACCTTGGTAAAAGGAGATAAGGTAGCCTTAATCAGTCGAAACGCCATGGCAACCACCGCATTTTATCAGGTTTTAACCAATGAAACCAATCCTGATGCCGGAACCATTGCTTGGGGCCAAACCATTACCACCTCTTACCTGCCAAACGAAAACAACCATTACTTTAACTCAGATGATAACCTGATTGATTGGTTGAGGCAGTTTAGCAAAGAAAAAGACGAAACGTACATTCGTGGGTTTTTAGGTAAAATGCTTTTTAGCGGTGATGAGGTGTTTAAAAAATCAAATGTGTTAAGTGGTGGTGAAAAAGTGCGTTGCATGACCAGTAAAATGATGTTAACCAATGCAAATTGTTTACTGCTGGATGAGCCAACCAACCATTTGGATTTGGAATCAATTACCGCTTTTAACAACGCATTAAAGGAGTGGAATCACATTGCCATTTTTACCACGCACGACCATGAATTTAGCCAAACCATAGCCAACCGCATTATTGAAATAACACCCAATGGGGTAATAGATAAACGCATGACGTTTGATGAATACATTACTGATGAAGAGTTGAAAATACAACGCAACAAAATGTATGATTCAAGGGTGTTAAATTAATGGGTAATCATTGCCATATTAAAAGTGTATTAAATTCTTTTAAACACAATTAGTTTAAATTGGATTATTATCTTAGCGGTGGAAAAAACAGAATAAATGCAGGAAATTAATAAAGACTATATAGCAATTGGTGTTCTCACTGCGGGCATCCTTTACCTAGCTATTATGTATGTGTTGCAGCGGTTAAAATCAGCCCAACACCAAAAGGCCATTATGGCTGCAAAAGATGCTTATGATAACGTGAAAAACTCGCAGCGGGAAGAAAAAGAAAAAATTATTGAATCCATTATTGCAGTATATGGTTACGAAAGTGGAAAAAAAGTGCGCAACGGAGAGGTATGGGTTGGGATGCCTATGCATTTGTTGCTGTTAGCAAAAGGTAAAGCCAATAGCATTAAGCAAAGTGTTGATACCAACGCCATTACCCAAACTTGGGTTTATAATAGTGGTGATGACTCAAGAAAAGGTGCCAAAGCAGATATTGAGGTGGTGATACAAAATAATCAGGTGCAAAGTTGGAAACAGGCTGTATAATTATTTATTTAACGCAAGATATTAACCATTGATAGAATGGCATTTAAAAATTATTACGAAATTTTAGGGGTAAAAAATTTTGCAACCAACCAAGAAGTGCGCGAGGGGTACCGGGTTATGGCAGCAAAATATAATTCGGATACAAACTTAATTAATGAGTACAAAGAGGAGTTGCTTAAAGATGTGAACGAGGCAATTGATGTACTTTCTAATGTAGATAAGAAAAAGGAGTTTGACAAAACCCTGCATGCCCTAGAGGAGTCAATGCGGGGAAGCCTAAAAGAACATCTGCTTAAAGAAGAAGCTAACTCGCCTGAAGTAGAACACATTATTGAACTTATCCATAAATATTTTGATAAGGATAAAATACTCCGCGAGAAATACGAAAATTTACTCTCTGCAAAATCAAGAACACCAGGAACTTATTTTTCATCGGTTAAGGTCATTTTCGTGTTGATTATTTTTGGAATAACAGCTTATTTTTATAATCCGGCTTGGTTTGATTTTATAAAAGGTACCAAGGAGGAGGAGCGTAGGTTTTATGAGTGGGTTACCGTTGAAGAAACCCCTATTTATGCCAAATCAACAGCCAAATCGAAGGTGCTGTATAAAGTGCCTAAAGGCTTTGGGTTTAATACCATTTCGGAAACGGTTTATTACTACAAAGTATCATACACTGATAGCACCGGCAGAAGCGGTGCCGGCTTTGTGCACAAAAAGTTTTTGAAAAAGAGCGATGAGTTAAACCTACCGGTTCCGGTAGATTAAATCATTACCAGGTTGCGGAACTCAAATCAGCTTCCCTCACTTCTCCTTTGGCACAGCGCAATATTCTTCCAGGGTATTTTTGAATAATGCGGTAATCATGTGTAGCCATTAATATAGAGGTGCCTTGTTTGGCAATGTTGTGAAGCAATTCCATGATATCATCACTTACCTTGGGGTCCAGGTTTCCGGTGGGCTCATCAGCCAAAATAATTTCAGGGTCGTTTAACAATGCACGAGCTATTACCACCCGTTGTTGCTCTCCTCCGCTAATTTCGTGTGGCATTTTAAAATCTTTGGTTGGTAATCCTACCAAATCAAGCACTTCACCAATACGTGCTTTAATCTTGTTTTCGTCTTTCCAGCCTGTGGCTTTTAATACAAAAGCAAGATTTTGGTATACCGTTCTGTCCGTTAACAGTTGGAAATCCTGAAAAACTATACCCAATTTTCTGCGTAAAAATGGGATGTCCTTTGCTTTAAGTTTGGTTAAGTCGAATCCGGCAATCTTGCCTTGCCCTTTTTCAAGCAGCAGCTCGCCATATAATGTTTTAAGCAAACTGCTCTTGCCTGAGCCTGTTTGCCCTATCAAGTAAACAAACTCCCCTTGTTTAATGGTTACATCCACATCGCTTAGTATTAAGTTGTGGTGTTGAAAAACCTGAACGTCAATTAATTCTATAACAGTTTCCATAATTGTTACCAATTCATTTTATGCATTTTACCAAAAGGAATTTCATCCAACACCCGCATGATATCAGCGGTTTTATCTGCCAATCCGCATTTTTCCAATGCTCTTTCGGGCCTATCTGTTCTAAAGTAAGCTATCAGGGTAAAGTTGTCATCCCTTAGCTGAACATAATCAGGTATCTTAGCCTTGCCTTTTATCTTGATAATATACAAATGAGAAGTATTTTAAAAGAGTGAAAAATTTTGCAATAAAATTAATCAAATCAACTTATTATTGCACTTGCAAAAATATAAAAAAACATGAGACTACTTAAACAGGTTTTCTACTCGTCTACTCTACTTGTTGCTTTGGCAATAATTAACTCAGGTTGTAGTGTTAAAACAAACATGGGCAATAACAACTACACAGTTACCCCAAATCCACTTGAATTAAAGGGTGACTCTGTAACGATTACCTTAAATGCCACTATCCCGGCAAAATCTTTTAACCCTAAGGCCAATGTACAATTTCAACCGGTGCTAAAAACCGCTAAAGGTGATGTGCAACTAAAGGCGGTTACTTTGGGAGGAGAGAAAGTTGCTGAAGCAGTTGACTTTAAAATTGATTCGAAAACAGGAGGTAAAATTACTTACACTGAAAAGATTCCATATAACTCGGATTTGAAGCGTGCAACCTTGTTTCCTACTTTTGCAGTAAAAATTAAAGGAAGCTACCAAGCAATTGATGAGTTTAAAGGGGTTAAGTTTAGCGATAAAGTGTTGGCTGAAGGTACCATCACCACAGTGTTGATGGCTAAGGCAGTGGAAGCCCCTATTTTTGATGTGACTGATTATTCAGCCACTATTGTAAATAAATCAGTGAATATCTACTTTCCGCTTGACGTAGATAAGTTTAATCCTAAATACAAAGCTGGTAAAGGGTTGGATAATGCCAAGCAATTAAAAGCACTTAAAGATTCGGTGAAGTCTGATAAAAACTGGGTGGTTAAAGGGATGGCTATTAATGGATATGCTTCGCCTGAAGGTGAATTAACCCGTAATGATGGTTTATCAAAAGGTCGTGCCACATCAACATTCAGTTATTTGAAAAAGGAGTTGAAAAAAATGGGCTTTACCGAAGTTAACGACAGTAACCTTTCTATGGGTGCTACTTTGGCTGAAGATTGGAATGGCTTAGCAGCATTGGTAAGTGCTTCATCTCTCCCTGCAAAAACAGATATCGTGAATATTATCACCAATAACAATATTGCTGATTTGGAAAAAGAAAGCCTGATCAGAAGAGACCACGCCAAAGCTTGGGAAACCATTAAAAAAGACATGTTACCTAAGTTGCGTAAAGCTGAACTTATGGTTAAAGGACAATCTCCGTTAAAATCAGATGCACAGCTATTGGCTGCAACTGATTTGGAAACTTTAACAGATGTGGAATTATTGCACCTTGCTTCAATTGGTGATAACAACAAAAAAATGGAAGTATATACCAAGTACGCCAGCAAATTTCCTAACGATTGGAAAGGCCCTAATGGTTTAGGTGCCCTATATATGCTGAATGGTGACTATACAAATGCTGAAGCCCAATTAAACAAAGCAAATACCCTTTCGCCTGAAAATGCTACCGTATTGGCTAATTTGGCAGCAGTGGTAAGGGCAAACGGAAACATCAAAACAGCTGAACAACTAATTAAACAAGCAGAATCGAAAGGCGCAGATATGAGTTACCAACGCGGTATGATTGCCTTGAAAAAAGGTGATTATGCAGGTGCTGTTGCTAGTTTTAATAAATCAGGAAGAAAAGATTTTAATTTTGCTTTGGCCCAATTGTTAAATGGCAATGCCAGTGGAGCTAAAACCATTATTGACAACATGAAGCCTGAAGAATTGCAATGGAACCATTATTACCTACGCGCAATTATTGGTGCCCGCACCAACAATGCAGAGTTGTTAACCACCAACTTAACC
>RDYC01000361.1 GCA_004293295.1 Bacteroidota bacterium | reverse complement strand
ATATTGGGCAGGCAAGTTGTTGGTGGTTAAATCTACTTGATGAGGTGTGTTGTCACTGGGTATTGTGTAGGCTGAGGTAACATTAAACTCGATGTTTACTGCGGCTTGTTGGGTGGTTGCAATGCCTGTGGAATAGTTTAGTGCTTTTTCTTGAGCTTTCCCGTCAATAAAATAAGCAGAACCATCAGTTCTTGAGCCTCTGATATTCATGCTTGGTGGTGTTGAGCCGTATCCGTTACTTAATCCTGTTTGGGGGTTAAAATGAAGATAATTGGTAGTTAGTTCTGGTTTGGTACCACCTTCATTGGGGTTGGTGGTGCTAAGTTTTAGTATTACATTTTTCCAATCTTCTCCGGTGGCTTGGCTGATGTAGGCCTTGCTCACCAATTGCAAAGGGCTTTTCGTGTCTTTTACCCTGATGTCGTAAAAAGGTGTCCAACTGGCATTATTCACCAAATAGCTTACTTCTATCACCGCATTTTCTACGGTTGATAATGCTTTGAGAGAAACAACAATTTCAGGAGATTGCTCTTGAGGATTAACTTGAAGCTGGTTTAGCTGGTTTTCTACTTTTTGTTTATACAATGCATATTTTGTTTCTAATTGGGTTAGTCTAAACCAATCGTCTCTAAATTCATTTAATTTTTTCTTATACAACACCATCAAGTCTTCTAGTTCATCAGAGCGAACGCCCATTTGGCTGCTGCCTACATTTTTATTAGCAAGCATTAACTCTTTTTCGTGTACAATTGTTTCCTTATCTGCTTTAAAATGATTAAGGGAATTATTTAAGCTGGCTAAAGAGTCTTCAAGCAGAAGGACTTCCTTACTTTTCTCATTTGGTTTTAAATAGTTGTCTCTTAATGACACTGACAATAAAGTAATTTTACCATCAACCCTCACTTGTATGCTATTTGTGTTAATTTGATTTGATAGCTTATCAAATACCAAGTTGGTAACACCTGCTTGCAAATTTACCTTAGCCAAACGTGTAACTTGGGCCTGATTTAAGAATACGGTTACGTTAGTAATGGTAGAAGATGTGCGTTGTTCATTATCCCCGGCTTTTACGCCAAAATGAGGTAACAGGAATAATAAAACAACACTGTATTGATACAACTTTATTCGCTTATAGTGGAATGTTTCCATGTTTTTTTCTAGGTAAGTTGGCTACTTTATTTTCCAGCATTTTAAAAGCTTTAATTAGTTTTAAACGGGTTTCTTCCGGAAATATTACTTCATCAATAAACCCACGTTCGGCAGCGCGGTATGGATTAGCAAACAAATCTCCATATTCTTTTTCTTTTTTAGCCAGTTCGGCCGCATGATCCAAAGCACTATCAATTTCCTTTTTAAAAATAATTTCTGCTGCACCTTTAGCACCCATAACCGCTATTTCGGCAGTGGGCCAAGCGAAGTTCATATCGCAACCAATGTGCTTGCTGTTCATTACATCATATGCTCCACCATAAGCTTTGCGAGTAATCACGGTAACGCGAGGTACGGTTGCTTCACAAAAGGCATACAACAATTTTGCACCATTGGTAATGATGGCGTTCCATTCTTGATCTGTTCCAGGCAAAAATCCAGGCACATCTTCAAACACCAATAAAGGGATGTTAAATGAATCGCAGAAGCGCACAAAACGCGCACCTTTTTGAGAGGCATGAATATCTAAACATCCGGCTAATTGAGCTGGTTGGTTGCCTACAATTCCTATACTTCTGCCTGCTAGTCTGGCAAAGCCCACCACAATATTTTCAGCGTAATTTTTATGTACTTCATAAAACGAACCTTCGTCAGCAATTTGTTCAATTACTTCTCGCATATCATAGGGCTGATTTGGGTTTTCTGGAATGATATTTTTTAAAGATTCTCTTAATTCATTTCCCGGTTCGTAGGGTAGGAGTGGTGTTTTTTCTTCGCAGTTTTCGGGAATGTAACTAAGCAGTTTGCGTAATTGATTGATGCAATCAATTTCATTTGCAGCAGTAAAATGTGCTACACCACTTTTGCTGGAATGAACCGATGCTCCTCCAAGTTCTTCTGACGTAACCTCTTCGTGTGTTACTGTTTTTACTACATTAGGGCCGGTAACAAACATATAGGAGGTGTTTTCAACCATCATGATAAAATCAGTAATGGCCGGGCTATAAACAGCACCACCCGCACATGGGCCCATAATGGCCGATATTTGCGGAATAACACCACTGGCCATTGTGTTGCGGTAAAAAATATCTGCGTAACCGCCAAGCGATACAACACCTTCTTGAATTCGAGCTCCTCCGGAATCATTAAGGCCAATTAAAGGTGCCCCGGCTTTCATGGCTAAATCCATTAGTTTACATATTTTTTCTGCATGGGTTTCGCTCAACGATCCGCCAAAAACTGTAAAGTCTTGCGAGAAAACATATACCAAACGGCCATCAATTGTGCCATACCCGGTTATTACACCATCGCCAAGAAATTGCTGCTTTTCCATGCCAAAATCCTTGCTGCGGTGTGCCACAAATGCCCCAATCTCTTCAAAGCTGCCTTCATCCATTAAAAAATGGATACGCTCCCTAGCCGTTAATTTTCCTTTTTTATGTTGTGCTTCAATGCGGTTTTTTCCTCCACCTTCCAAGGCTTGTTCGCGCATGGTATTTAGTAAGTCTCTTTTATTCATGGCTTCTGTTTGTGTTGATATGTTGCTCATGTGATATATTCATTAGTTAACTTAACAATTCAATAATTCCATCTACATCAATATTTTTAATAAAACTCTCCTCAGTAGTAATGATATTACTAGCAAGTTCCTTCTTGCGTTGTTGCAATGCAAGTATTTTTTCTTCAACGGTATCTTTTGTAATAAATTTATAGGTAAATACAGTTTTAGTTTGGCCAATACGGTGCGAGCGATCAATGGCTTGTTGCTCCACTGCAGGGTTCCACCATGGGTCAATAATAAACACGTAATCAGCTTCTGTTAAATTTAATCCCACACCACCTGCTTTTAAAGAGATTAGAAAGTAGTTGATATTGCCCGACTGAAACTGATTAACAGTTGCTTGCCTTTGCTCATTGCTCATGCTGCCGTCTAGGTAGCAATATTTCCATTGCTTGGCATCGAAGTAATGTTTGTAAATATCCAATTGCTTTACAAACTGTGAAAATATCAGCACCTTGTGCCCCTCATGTTTTGCAGTTTCAGCTCTTGCAATCAACTCATCAAATTTTCCGGATTGGCCTTCATAATTGGGATTAGTAAGTATGGGATGATTGGCAATTTGACGAAGTTTCGTTAAGCCTTGCAGGATGGTAAACTGCGACCTGTTTAAACCAACCTCTTTGATGGATTTAATAATTTCATTTCTATAATAAGATTTAACGGTTTCGTAAGCTTCTGCTTGCTGTTCCGTCATGTTGCTGTATACTATTTGTTCTATTTTAGGAGGCAGTTCTGTTGCTACTTGCGTTTTTGTTCTACGCAACACAAAAGGTTTAATAATGGCCCTAAGCTGCTGCATTCTAAGCGCATCTTTATTTTTTTCTATCGGGGTTACAAATCGTTCAGTAAAACTTTGCAAGTTGCCAACTAGCCCCGGGTTGATAAAGGCCAATTGACTCCAAAGTTCTGAAACACTATTTTCAATTGGCGTGCCGGTTAAAACCAGTTTTTGTGCGCCATGCAACTGTTTTACTGCCTTGGACGATTGCGATTGCGGATTTTTTATGGATTGGCTCTCGTCCAGAATAATGTAGTTAAACTTGTATTTTTTTAAAAGATCAATATCAACCCGCACCGTACCATAGGTTGAAATAACCAGGTCGTATTGCAAAAATAAGTTGGTATTTTTTTCGCGATTGATGCCTGTATATATCAGTACTTTAAGGTTTGGTGTGAATTTTCTAGCCTCATTATACCAGTTATATACCAATGAATTGGGCACAACAATTAATGAGGTTTTAATGGTTGTTTGCATGCCTTCTTCTAACTCGCCTTGATGAGCTTGTTGCTGAATAAATTCCGCAGGAGAGGCTTTCGTTATTGCCTGAGCTGTTTCAAATAAGTTAAGCTGGGGTTGCTGTTCTTGAGGCTGAGGGGGGAGTAAAGAAGTAACTCCTGATGTTGCTGCAAATGTTTTGGTGGCAATGTAAAGATCTTTTTCCTTTTGCAACAAGGCAAGCGTTTGAATAGTTTTTCCCAATCCCATATCATCAGCAAGGCATCCGCCAAAGCCATTTTGTTTTAAAAAGTAGAACCAGTTAAATCCGGCTTTTTGGTAAGGACGGAGTGTGCCTTTAAAAGAAGTGGGCAATTCAATATCTTTTATCTGGCCATATGCCTTTATTTTATTTAGCTTGTCGCTAAACTGTAGGTATTTTCCCCCTTGGTTAGCCAATTCATCTAATAAACCAATATGGTGCTTTTCCAGCTTTATTTCATCATCACTTGAACTAAAGGCTAACATGCCTCCTAAATTGCCAAACCATTCATTGGGAATAATGGCAATCTGACCGTTTGGAAGAATAAATTCACGCTTTCCTTTTAAAATATGGTCTTTGAGCGACATAAAACTAAAAACATACGAGCCAAATTGCACGGTTGCGCGCACATCAAACCAGTCTCGTTGTTCCGTTACTTCTAATTTAATTTCTCTGTTGCCAATAAAATACTTGTTAAAGTCAATCCCTTGTTCAATAACAATTTGGTGTTGTAGAAGCGTATTGGTATTTTCATTTAACCATTCTAAAAACTCATATTTATTGGTAGTTTCTAGTTGAATTAAGCCATTATTTTCTAACAGTGGGTTATTGTTTTTTAAACTAAAGTATGGGCCATTTAGTTGCACTAAGCCAAGGCTTTCAATGAATTTTTTTTGTTCATTTTCCCAGTCGTGGTTTCGTTTAAAACGGATAAACGTGTAATCGTCTTGTTTTTTTTCAACAACCGCACTCATTATTTGATGGGTGCCGTAATCAAAGTTATTGGTGCCGTAAGCGTAAGTTAGCTTTAACGATAGTTGTTCTTCTTCGAACATTTGCACTTTAAGCACCACATGTGCGGGCACCTGTTTGGTAACTATTTGTAAGCCCTCGGCATAAACATCGTATTTTTCCACTAGCTGAGTCACAAACTTGGTGAAGTAAGTTTCTTCAGCCGTTTTAGCAATTTGAATAAAACGTTTATTCAGAAAAGGTTGAAGTTTTTTACCATCAACCTCCTTGGCAAAATCAAAAATTTGGTCGTTCAGTAACATCCAGGCAGGGCTATTGCTAATAATATTGGCCCCTTTAAACATAAACTCAATGCGTTGCCCGTTATGTTTTATAGTTGGGAAATAGCGAGTTCCTTCCTTATCGCGCCTAAAATGAAACAATACGGAAGCCCTTTGCTCAGAAACGGTAATTTTTTGTGAGGTAGGGTTGTTGTCGTTACCCATTTTGTAAATGGTTTTACCACGTAACTTGTTTAACACCTTGTTTAAGCGTTCATCAATAAAACAGCGAATAGCATGATTGAGCACCTCATCGTGCTATTCGCTGTTTTATTGATGAACGCTTAAAC
>RDYC01000360.1 GCA_004293295.1 Bacteroidota bacterium | reverse complement strand
TGATGATTTATTTAATAATCAGATAAATTACGCACTGGAAAGTTATGGTTCAGGTGACTTAGATAAGCTGATTGCCGGCAAAGAAACCTGGGTGGTTAATTGAGTGATATTAAACATAATAATATGAAAAGACTTTTTTTATTGTTAATGGTTGTATTAGTTGGGGCGTTTTATTTAGGTTCTTGTTGCAGTGAAGATACCACGTGCCCCGCAGGAGGTGCTATTGAGGCGGACTTTCCTTATAAATTTAATCAAGTAGTTAAGTTTGCAGATACATTGGGAAACTCCATTACCGTGAGAATGTCAGATAAACTTAGCAATTCAGAAGAGTACATCGTGGATGGAAGTTGTGGAGTTCCTAGAAAGGATTTAGACTGTTCTTCATCAACAACAATGCAAGCTGTTGTTGTTGATTCTGCTAATATATTAAACGGTAAAAAGTCGTTTTCAGCAGTGATAGAAAAAAGGCAACTTCCAGGAGACAAAATTGCCATAGGATACTCTCTTTTGGCATTTGGGCGAAGCATGAGTTTAATAGCCGATTATAATTCAAGTAATCCTACAGTTACCGAATCAACTGTGTTAACCGATTACACCACACCTTACAAAACCTATACAAATGTTTATGAAACCAAATCACAGGTACTAGGTTCCGTAAATTATAGGAATAAAACTGTTTTTGATAAACAAGGTAAACTTATAGCTTTTACATTGGACCAAGATACCACAAAGTTCTTCTATGCAGTAGAGTAATGCTATTTACTGCATTTGGTATAGTTTCCGGTATTTGATATAAACTTCTTTCGCTGTTATAGCTGCAATTATAAAGCCCATTTTGCCATCTAAAAATCCGAGTTTTAAAATATAATCCCTTACAAAACGAAATGCTGGGGCAAAGTATATCTTAAACCTAGATGATCTTTTTCCTTGCTTGCTGTAAGCGATAGCAGCAATTTCTGCATACTTTGCAGCTCTTTGTTGATGCTCTTCAATGGTATAATAACTCCAATGCAGAATTTTTCCTTTTAAGGTAATAATTTCATCAGAAGCATTGGCTAGGGTAAACTTGTCGTGCGGGTTCATGCCACCCCATTGTCCTTTTCTGCTATCCCATAAGCGTAACTTCCAATCATTTTTCCATGCTCCGTGTTTAATCCATTTACCACAGTAGTTATTAAACCTGTTGGTATTATATGCAGGAGCAAATGAATCCTGTTTTTTTATGGTTATAATTTCTTGTTTAAGTGTTTCATCAATTGCTTCGTCAGCATCAAGAGATAAAACAAGGGGATATTTTGTTTGCGTGATGGCAAAGTTTTTTTGCTCAATATGTCCTAGGAATTTGTTTGAAATTACTCGAGCTCCTAACGAGTGAGCAATTTTTGCAGTATAATCATGCGAGTATGAGTCAATTACCACGATATCGTCTGCTATTTCTCGAACAGATTCGATACATCGCGCAATGTTTTTTTCCTCGTTAAATGTAATAATTGCAACTGATAACCTACTAGACATAAGTTTATTTTAAAGAAATGTATAAAGCCCTGAGCCTTGCAATAAAGTAGGCAAAGTTTTTTGAGAAGGTAAGCGCTTTAGCTTGATGGATGGGAGTTCCCATTTTTAATACATTTTTGTAGAAAAAAGAAGAAGGGATTTTCCATTTTTTTGCAAACTGTTTCCTCCCGTCATTACGTTTAACGCGTTCAGTGCTTTTACTTAAAAAATGGTATGCAAAACTACTTCCTACACCAATAAAATCTCTTACACCAGCTTGCCAAAGTTTCATGGCAAAATCTGGGTCGCTTCCAAAGCCTGGACTAAACTCCTCGCTATACCCACCAACTTTTTTAAACATAGATATACTAACTAAACTTGGAGGCCAAGAACTGCCATACCAGTTTGTATGTTTCAATTTGGATACAAATGTTGTTAAACCGGCTTCATTAAAACTCTGTGGGGTTGTTCCGAAGTCATGCGGAGCAATTACGGCCGAACTGCTTGTGAATGCTGGCTCAATAAGGGTTGCACTAATATAAAAATGATCGTGCCCGAGTGCAATTTTTTGTTCCCAAAGATTTTTGTCCCAATCCTTGCAAGCATACATATCATCATTCATGTAAAGTAAGTAATCAGTATAACACAATGTTGCCATCGCATTCATCGCATAGCATACACCTGCATTGTTTTTACTGTAGGAGTAATCAAATCCTTGTTCTTTAACCCAAGCTAAAGTTCCATCTGTACCTTCATTAACATGAATAATAATTTGGTGTTTAAAATGACTGTTTTTTAAAATGCTTGAGATGCAAATCTTCAAAAAGTCTAAGTTATTCCATGTAGGGATGAGTATACTAAATAAAGCACTATCATCTTTTTGTGAACAGGTATGATAAGAAATATATGGCTTTGGGAAATCAACCATAAATGTTAATTATAGTTTGCTCCTAAGTAGTTGTTTACGTTCTTTTCAATTCTTGATTCTGCATCGCTATAATCTGAAGCCACAAATTTTTGTCCGGTAATTTGTTCAAAGAGTTCTATGTACCTAGAAGATACTGACGCAATATACTCATCAGTCATTTCAGGTTGAATCTGTCCCTCCAATCCTTGAAATTCATTTTGAATAAGCCACTGACGCACAAATTCTTTAGATAACTGGCGTTGTTGCTGATCTTTAGATTGGATATCGGCATAGGTATCAGCATAAAAATACCTTGAGGAGTCAGGTGTGTGAATCTCGTCAATAAGCATAATCTTGCCATCTTTTTTACCAAATTCGTATTTAGTATCTACAAGGATTAAATTCTGTTGATGAGCGGTTTTCGTACCAAACTCAAATAACTTGAGAGAATATTCTTCTAAAATGGAATAATCTTCTTCTGAAACAATTCCAGTTTTAATAATTTCATCCCGGCTAATATCTTCATCATGTCCTTGACTTGCTTTTATAGTTGGAGTAATAATAGGTGAAGGCAATCTGTCATTTTCTTTTAAACCATCAGGCATTGGCACACCACAAATCAATCTTTTCCCCAATTTATACTCCCTCCAAGCATGTCCGGCCAAATAGCCGCGCACAACCATTTCAACCTTGAAAGGACTGCACATATGACCGATGGTAACATTAGGGTCTGGGCAGCTAATCTTCCAGTTAGGCACCAGTTCAGATGCCATGTCAAGAAAATGTGCGGCAATTTGATTAAGCACCTGACCTTTATAAGGAATAGGTTTTTTCAAAACCACGTCAAATGCGCTTATTCGGTCGCACGCAACCATTACAAGAAGCGTATCATTTATATTATATACATCTCTTACCTTACCTCTGTAAAAGCCTTTTTGATGCTTAAAGAAGTAGTTTGTAGAAACTATAGCATTGATCATATTAGATAGAATTTAAAGCGAATGTACAGAACAATTTACTAATCAGCATTTTTTTGTGATTGATCATAAGCTTTAATAATGTCTTTAACCAACCGATGCCTTACTACATCCTCGTACGACAAATAAGCAAATTGGAGACCTTCAATATTATTTAGAACATCAACGGCCTTTAACAAACCGGAGTGGCTTTTTTTAGGGAGATCAATTTGTGTTAAATCACCCGTAATAATAAATTTAGCATGAGGCCCCATGCGTGTGAGGAACATTTTTAATTGAAGATCGGTGGCATTTTGCGCCTCATCTAAAATAACAAAGGCATTGTCCAATGTTCTTCCACGCATAAATGCCATTGGCGCTATTTCTATTACCCTTGCTTCGATGTATTGTTTAAGTTTTTCCGCAGGAATCATATCGTCTAAGGCATCATATAAAGGCCTTAAATAGGGGTCAATCTTTTCTTTTAAGTCCCCAGGTAAAAAACCAAGGTTCTCACCTGCTTCCACAGCTGGTCTTGCAAGTATAATACGTTTAATTTCTTTGTTTTTAAGCGCCCTCACAGCCAAAGCAACTGCTGTGTAGGTTTTACCAGTGCCGGCAGGGCCGATAGCAAAAAGAATATCATTACACTTCATTAAATCAACCATCTTTTTCTGATTGGCTGTTTTGGCACGAATAACTTTGCCATTATGCCCATATAAAATAACATCATTTTCTGATGTCTGTTCTTGACCTAAACTGATATCTGTACCAAAGGATGCAGCTCCGCTCAAAACCTGTTCAATATGCGAAGTAGCTAATAAGCCAACTTTTTCACTCAAACGGCAAATAGCCGAAAATTGATTTTCGAATGATTCTATTTCCCTAATCTCACCATTAACCAAAAGGTGATGCCCTCTGGATACTATCTTAATTTTTGGAAATAACTGTTGCAAGAACTTAACATTCTTATTATTTATACCTAACACATCACTAGGTTCAGCCCCTTCAATCAATATTTCTTTGTTAATCAATTTGTATACAATTATGTTTAATAATAATTCAAGACGTTAATTTTGTTAACAAATATACTTTCTCAAGCATAAAAATTGCAATAGTTTTGAAGTTAAATTACAACTAGTTAAAAGTGTCATTAGTTACATTAATAAGTGATTATGGAGTTAATACCTATTACCTGGCTTCCCTAAAGGCAGCCGTTATAAATCAAATTCCAGAAGCAACTATTGTTGATGTTTCTCATCAGATACCTCAGTATGATTTGTCTCAAGCTGCGTTTATACTCCAAAACTGTTTAAATGATTTTAAGCAAAAAACAGTTCATATTGTTGCAATTGATACAAGCCTACAGCAATATAAAACTATTCTTATTGCAGAAAGCAATAACAATTGGGTTATAACAGTTGATAATGGTTTCATATCTATGCTGAACGTGCCATGGGATAATGTTTATAAGGTACTTAATAATGAAACTGAGCCATCGTTGTCACCCGAAATTCAACAATTTGTTCCAATTGCGGCAAAGATTTTTAGAAATGAACCAGTTGAAAATTATGCAGTAGCCACCACCGACTATATTAAAGTGGCCAATCTAAAGCCCGTTTTTGACGAAAAACAATTAAGAGCAACCATAGTGCATGTTGACGGATACGACAATGCGATAACAAACCTTAATCAACAAGATTTTGAAAATTGGATTGCAGGAAACACCTACCGCATTTATTACAAACGAAAAGAATATTTAGAAAAAATAGAAAAAAGTTATGCCGATGTTAGCCATGGTTCAGGGATAGCGCTTTTTAACAGCAAAGGTTGGTTAGAAATAGCTATTAATAAAGGACAGGGAAAAACTCTCCTTGGATTAAAACTAGGCGATCAAATAATAATTGAAAAGACCAATGATTAACCGAATAGTCAGATTATCATTCGCAGAAGGAAATGTGAATACATTTTTGCAAATATTTGAAGAAAGTAAGATTCTAATAGCCAGTTTTCCCGGATGCCTAGAGTTAAGTTTGATGCAAGATGCGGACAATAAGTTAGTTTTTTATACCTATAGCAAATGGACTTCGGCAGCAGATTTGGAACAATATAGAAATTCAATATTGTTTAAGCAAACATGGGCTAGAACCAAAATACTATTTAATGATAAACCTGTAGCCTTTTCCACTGAACTATTA
>RDYC01000359.1 GCA_004293295.1 Bacteroidota bacterium | reverse complement strand
GTACCGGTACAGGCAATAGAGTAATGACCAGCCCCGATGGAATTAATTGGACAATTAGAACATCAGCAGCCGATAATCGTTGGTATTCAGTAACCTACGGTAATGGTGTATTTGTAGCTGTAGCTGAAAGTGGTATAGACAATAGAGTAATGACCAGCCCCAATGGGATAAATTGGACAATACGAACATCAGCTGCCAATAATGAGTGGGGTTCAGTAACCTACGGTAATGGTATATTTGTAGCTGTAGCTACCACCGGTACAGGCAATAGAGTAATGACCAGCCCCGATGGAATTAATTGGACAAGTAGAACATCAGCTTCTGATAGTTATTGGTATTCTGTAATCCATAGCAATGGTATATTTGTAGCAGTGGGAGAAGTTGAGAATATGTCTGATATAGTCATGACGAGTTCCCCAACTTTGGTAACTCCTTCGGTAACTATTGGGGCTAATCCTGGCAATAGCGTTGCAACAGGTACTTCAGTAACCTTTACAGCTACTCCCATCAATGGCGGTAGTACGCCTGCCTATCAATGGAAAAAGAATGGCAACAATGTGGGTGCTAATAGTGTTAATTACACCGATGCTGCTTTGCAACATGGCGATATTATTACTTGTGTACTTACTAGTAACGACCCTTGCGCATCGCCAACAATTGCAACCAGTAATGGTATTTCAATGATTATACCTGGTATTGGCTTAGTAGGTACCATATCAGCCATGGCTACACCAGTAGGCACAGCCTCTGCCAGTCAAAGCTTTACCGTAAGTGGTTCATCTTTAACCAATAATATTGTAGTAACTCCACCCACAGGCTTTGAAGTAAGCCTTAGTGCTAATAGTGGTTATGGGGCTAGTGTAAGCTTACCGCAAAGTAGTGGTACAGTAAATCCAACAACCGTTTTTGTTCGTTTGGCTGCTGCTACTGCCATAGGCACCTATAGCGGCAATATTGTTTGCTCTAGTACAGGCTTTACTTCTAAAAACATAACCATACCAAGCAGTCAGGTAGGCATTCAAGCCTCTGCATTAAACTTTGATGGAGTAAACGATGTTGTTCAGGTTGCTGCAGCTACTACTAAATTCGATTTACCTGCACTTACCGGAGAATGTTGGGTAAAAAGAGATGCTATGAATGGAACCAATGTTTGCTTGTTTGCCAGTAGGTCAACTACTGCTGCTCGTTTTAGTGTTCACATGGGCAATAACAGTATTGGTTTATTTAATGGAGCTACTTTTGCAACGGTTAATACCATCAGTTTTGCTGCTAATACTTGGTACCATATAGCGGTAGTTTTACGTACTACCGGAGGAATGGATGTATATGTAAATGGAAGCTATGCAGGCACCACATCTAATTTTATGGGTACAACAACTAATTTACCATTTCAAATAGGCTCCAGCATACCCAATGGAACTTTTGAATCACTAAATGGCACATTAGATGAATTAAGGATATGGAATACGGCAAGAACGGCCAGTGAAATAGCCAATAATTATTTAAGTGTGATTAGTAATCCTTCTGGTCAAGCCAATTTAATTAGCTATTACAATTTTAATAATGGTGTTTCAAATGGTAGCAACGCAGCATTTGCTACCCTGACTGATTTAGCCAATAACCCACTCAATGGTACACTTACCAATTTTGGACTTACAGGCAGCACCAGTAATTGGGTTGAAAGTTATGCCATGGTGGTACCTACTGCCACGGCTGCAACCAATATCACCAGTACAGGGTTTACCGCAAATTGGACTGCCCCTACAACAGGTACAGTCAGCAACTATTTATTAGATGTATCTACCAATAGCAATTTCACCAGTTTTGTCTCAGGCTATAATGGCTTATCGGTTACCGGTACTTCTGCTACCGTTACCGGATTAGCAGCCAATAATCTAAGATACTATTATAGGGTAAGAGCCAATAATTCCAGTTTACCCAATCAGGGTGGGTTTTCTAACACCATTACAGCAATAACCACCACATTAGTGCAGCCGGGCAATGCCTTAAATTTTGATGGAACAAATGATTATGTTGACTTAGGAACAAATCCCTTATTGGCTGCCACCAATTTTAAAACCATAGAATGTTGGGTACGATTTAACAATTTTAATAATCAAGAAATATTGAGTAAATCAATTGCAGGAAGTGGAACAGAGTTGTTGGTTTTTAATGGTAATTTAGGCTATTTTAATATGAATGCTACTTCCGGAGCAGTAAGTTTTATTAATTATGCAACAAGCAATTTGGCAACCGGAGTATGGTATCATATTGCTGCTGCATGGAATGGTTTGGATAGGGCTACCATGAGGCTTTATGTAAATGGCGTTGCAGTTGGTACAAGAACAGATGTTGGTGCTTTAACTAATGGTAATACCAACCCAGCAGGTAGCTTTAGAATAGGAACCTGGAGCGATGCCAGTGGTGGCCGTTTTTTTAATGGCAATATAGATGAAGTACGTATTTGGAGTTCAGAAAGAACAGCCACTCAAATTGCCAATAATTACCGAACTATCATAAATAATCCTTCCAGCGAAGCCAATTTATTGGCCTATTATAATTTTGATAATGGCATAGCAGGTGGCAATAATGCAGGTGTAACCAATTTACCCGATTTAACCACCAATAACCTCAATGGTACACTCACCAATTTTACGCTTAATGGCAATACCAGCAATTGGGTAAACAGCACCATAACGCTTGCTTCGCCCACCATTACCTCCTTTACACCCTTAAGTGCCAAACCTAGCGATGTGATAACCATTACAGGTACCAATTTTAATACCACCCCAGCCAATAACATTGTATTTTTTGGAGCAACAAGGGCAACGGTAACAGCAGCAACAGCAACTAGCTTAACAGTAACCGTACCTTTAGGTGCTACCTATGCTCCCATAACGGTATTAAATATAAGCACCAGCTTGGCAGCAAATAGTGCCGCTAATTTTAACCCCATTTATAGCCCGGCAAAAACCAATATAACCAGTACTGATTTTGCAGCAATGGTAGATTTTGTACCCAATAATATGCCACGTTATGTAGCAATAGGAGATTTAGATGGAGATGGCAAACCTGATATGGTAGTTGCTAACACTTCGTCAAGTTCGATTTCTGTATTTCGCAATACATCCAACAATGGCAGTATTTCAGCTTCAAGCTTTGCCACGAAGGTAGATTTTACAACAGCTACAAATCCAGTTGCAGTAGTTATAAGTGATTTAGATGGAGATGGTAAGCCGGATTTAGTCATAGCAAATTCTGCTTCAAATTCTGTTTCGGTATTGCGCAATACTTCTTCAGTTGGCAGCATTACTGTTACAAGCTTCGCTGCAAAGGTAGATTTTGCAACAGGATTAGGCCCTTCTGCACTCGCGGTTGGTGATTTGGATGGAGATGGCAAGCCCGATTTGGCGGCAACAAATCAAAGTGCATCATCTAATTCGGTTTCAATAATACGTAATACTTCCACAGTTGGCAGCATTACTGCGACAAGCTTTGCTGCAAAAATAGATTTTGCAACAGGTATTAACCCTAATTCAGTTGCCATTGGTGATTTAGATGGTGATGGAAAACATGATTTGGTGGTAACGAACAGTAGTTCTAATACCCTATCTGTATTCCGTAATTTGGCAAACGGTATGATTAATGCTAATAGTTTTGCCTCAAAAGTAGATTTTATAACAGCTAGTTCACCGCGTTCGGTAATTATAGGAGATTTAGATGGAGATGGTAAGCCTGAATTGGTTATAGCTAATGGTGGCACAACCAGTGTTTCTGTATTTCGGAATACCGCTACTAATGGAAGTATTGGTGCCTCAAGCTTTGCTACAAATGTAAATTTTATAACGGGTACTGCACCTCGTTCGGTAGTTATAGGAGATGTAGATGGAGATGGTAAGCCAGATTTAATAGCGACTAATCAGGTTTCTAATACTGTTTCCATTTTACGTAATACCTCTACTAATGGCATCATAAACTCCAGTAGTTTCGCAGCAAAAGTAGATTTACCAACAGGGACAAGCCCTTTTTCAGTAGCCATTGGCGATTTAGATGGAGATGGAAAACCTGATTTGGTAACAGCGAATAATGGTTCAAACAATATTTCGGTATTGCGTAATACAGATGTAATATTACCACCTACCATTACCTCCTTTACACCCCTAAGTGCCAAACCTGGCGATGTGGTAACCATTACAGGTACCAACTTTAATACCACCCCAGCCAATAACATCGTATTTTTGGGAGCAACAAGGGCAACGGTAACAGCAGCAACAGCAACTAACCTTACAGTAACCGTACCTTCAGGTGCTACGTATGCACCCATAACGGTATTAAATACAAGTACCAGTTTAGCAGCTTACAGTTTGGCTAATTTTAACCCTATTTATAGCCCTGCCAAAACAGGTATTACCATTAACGATTTTGCTGCAAGAGTAGATTTTACAACAGGTGTTAGTTCAGCACTTAGGTCAGCAGCCATAAGCGACTTGGATGGAGATGGTCAACCTGATTTGGTGGTAACGAATCCGAGCTTAAATACTGTCTCCGTTTATCGCAATACCGCTACCAATGGCAGTATTGGTTTAGGTAGTTTTGCAACCAAAGTAGATTTTACAACAAGTACAAACCCTCGATCAATAGCAATAGGCGATTTGGATGGAGATGGTAAGCTTGATTTAGTGGTAGCGAATGCTGGTTCAAACAATGTTTCCGTTTATCGTAATACCGCTACTAATGGTAGTATTGACCTAGGCAGTTTTGCAGCCAAAGTAGATTTTACAACAAATTCAAACCCTCTATCAGTAACTATAGGCGATTTGGATGGAGATGGAAAAGCTGAAGTAGTTACAACTAATTACTTTTCAAGTAATGTTTCTATATTCCGCAATACTTCTACAAACGGAACAATTGGTTTTGCAACCAAACAAGATTTTTCAACAGGTACAAATTCACAGCCTTCCGCAGCAGCCATAGGCGATTTAGATGGGGATGGCAAGCACGATTTGGCGGTAACAAATTATAATTCAAATACTGTTTCCGTATTTCGCAATACCAGTACCAGTGGTGTTATAGGCAGCAATAGTTTTGCTGCCAAGCAAGATTTTGCAACAGATACAAAACCAATATTAATTAAAATAGGCGATTTGGATGGAGATAGCAAACCCGATTTGGCAGTAGTGAATAGTGGTATCAATTCAAGCTCTGTGTCCATATTCCACAATACCACTACAAGTGGCAGTATCAGCAGTAGTAGTTTTTCTGTTAGGCAAAATTTCCCAACAGGGACTCTGCCTTGTTCAGTAGCTATAGGCGATTTGGATGGGGATAACAAACCCGATTTGGTAACAGCGAATTTTAACTCAAATACCGTTTCCGTGTTCCGTAATACCAGTACCAGTGGCATTATAGGCAGCAATAGTTTTGCTACCAAGCAAGATTTTGCAACCGGTACAGCTACTTTTTCAGTAGCCATAGGCGATTTAGATGGAGATGGTAAGCCCGATTTGGTAACGGCTAATGGTGGTTCAAATAATATTTCGGTGTTGCGTAATGCAGAAGTAGTTCCCCCCCCTACCATTACCT